>JADFSR010000027.1 GCA_022560615.1 Gemmatimonadota bacterium | reverse complement strand
CGCCCCAACCGTGCTCCTTGGGAGGCTGGTAAAAGAGAGGCGGGCCACCGCGCGATGCGCGGCGGCCCGCCGAGGTCAGGTCGCGGTTCAGAACCGCGGACAGGGTGATTCTAGTTGACCACGCCCACCCTGATGTCAGCCTGACGCGCTTCATCGTACGCGTCGAGAGCTTCCCGCTTCCACCGGATCGTCTCGGGGTCGATCGCCCCACTCAAGATCTTGGGAGCGGATCCTTGACCACCAGGACCACCGAAGCTGTAGATCTCCATGAGCAGCAGGTCGAGCTCGGAGCCCGGCACCGGGAAGTGAATCGGCGTGTTGACCACCAGGTCTCCCCAGCCACGATCGTCGAAGAACTCGGTGCCGTACTCGTAGTGCCAAACCTCCATGCGCTTGTCGTACTTGAGCGCTTCCCAAAGATCGGTGCAGGCACCCGTGAAGGGATCCCGCGGCACGCAGCGAGCCGTCTGGTCACCAGCCGTGGTCACGGGCGGCAGCCCGCCGTTCATCACCCGGTACTTGTTCACGATGTCCGCGGCACCCTGCATGTTGCCCGTCCGGAAGAGAGCCTCGGCCATGATGAAGTCGAGCTCCTTGACCGGGAATACGCCGTTCGTGCCGACGTAGTTGAGCAGGCGAACCGGGTACCACCGGTTGTCCGAGTAGTTGGAGAAGTGATACGTGCCACGCTCGACCCGGAACTGATTGCCCGGGAGGTAGCGCAAGTAAGTACCGTCGGTCGTGGGGTCTCCACTGGTGAGACGTAGATCGTCGGTATCGATCGGGAACGGCGTGCGCAACTCGACGTCGCTGAGGTTGCTCCACGCCTGGAAGCCACCGCTCTGGTCGGCGGGTCCGAGCATCTGCAGGTCCACACGCGCCCAAGTGGCGTTGGCGCCCGCGTGCACCTTCAGCCGGTCCCAAAAAGGGTTCACGTCGTCGTGGACCACGTTGAAGTCCACGGTATGCGCCGCATTCACCTCGGCCATCACCGCGTTCCAATCGACCGCGGCACGCTCGGCTTCGGTACGCGCGACTTCGATCATCACTTTCGCTTTGTAGCCGTGCGCGATCTGCGCCAAGCGTGTGTTGCTCCAGGAGCCATCGTCACCGACCCAGCGCGACGGGATCGTGAAGGAGCCCGAACCCGCCAGTTGGATGGCTTTGTCGAACTTGGCCATGGCAGCGGCCTGGACTTCCGTGTACGGAGCCAACTGCGGCAGGGCGTTCGGGTCATCGAGAACCGTGTTCTCGTCGATGATGAACGCCTGGTCGAACGTCTTTGCCAGGCGCGCCAAGGCGAGCGCCTGGACCAACGCGCCGAACGCCTGGCCGCGCTGGTTGTCGGCACCGCCCGCTCCCAGGTCGACTCCGCCTTCGATGGCCAGAAGGCCGTCGCGGACGCCGGAGATAGCCCTGAAGCTGTCGCGCCAAGTGTTACGCGTGACGTACGCGTAGCTCGCCGAAGGATCGTTGTTATACGCGATTCTGGGCTCGGAGCTCATCTCGCGCATCGCGAAGTTACCCCAGGACGAGGAGTGCGCGTCGGCCATCGTGCTCATCGTGATGCCGACGTTGCTGTAGTGCCCCGCCGTCCACCAGCTCGCGAACGAGCCGGAGATGAGCGCCTCCACGTCCGTGGGAGTGGAGATCGCGCGCTCGCGGTCCGGATCGTTGAGGTTCACCACGTCAAGGTTTCCGCATGCCGCCGCGCTTGCCGCGATCACCACCACAGCAAAAAATCCATATGGCCTCATGTCGGCCTCCTAGAAGAACAGTTCGAGAACCGCCGTAACCGTACGGAAGTTCGGATATTGGTACGCGTCTGCACCACTGATGATGCCACCCACCTCGGGATCGTAGCCCTGGTAGTCGGTCCACGTGAAGACGTTGCGCCCCGTCAGCGAAATCGCGGCCGACTCGAGGCCCAAGCCTCCGCCGAGCCGCTCGAGAAGCGAGCGGTCGAGCGTGTAGCGCAGCGCGACCTCGCGCAGCTTGATGTACGTGCCGTCTTCGACGTAGTGGTTGTTGTCGGCGTTGACGTTGTAAAGGTCCGAGTAGTAGCCCACGGGCTTCTTGTTGCCGTCCGTCTTAGCGGATTGATCGGCCTCGCCGTGCCGCCACTCGCGCATCGCCCACTGGCGCGTGCCGTTGTACTTGTCGGCCCCGAACTCACCGTCGAAGAGCACGTTCACCTGCAGGTTGCCCACGCGGATCGTGTTGCCCCAGTTGAGGTTGAAGTCCGGCACCGAGCTACCGAGGCGCAGGAACTCGAGTCCGTTCTCGTCGGCCTCCTTGATCGGCCGGCCCCACTTCTCGCCGTTCGGACCCGTGGTTCCCCACAGACCCTTGGCGATGCCGTCGGTGTAGCTGTTGCCGGCACCGACGTAGACGAAGTAGCCGTCGTCGTTGGTCTGGAACTGTGAGCAGTCGGTGCCGTCGGGCATGCCGGCGCAGTTGGACGCCCAGCGATCCCCGTAGAACGTGCCTAGGGACTCACCCTCGCGGATGTAGGTAGCGCTGAACTCGTCCGTGCCGCGATACGCGGGACGGTTGAGGAACGTGATTTCCTGTCTGGTGCGGTCCCAGTTCACCCGCGTGGTCCAACTCATGTCCGGACGGTCGATGACCGCCGCCTCGAGCGTGCCCTCGAACGTAGTGCTCTCGAGCGTACCGGCGTTCTGCCACTGGGATGAGAAGCCGCCGCTCCTAGCCGAAAGCGGCACGTTGAGAAGCTGATCCTCGATCTTGTTCTGGACGTATACGGCGGTGAGCGCGTACTTGCCGTAGAACACCGTCTCGAAACCCCACTCCTGCTCGGTCGAGAGCTCAGGCTTGAGCTGGGTGTTGCCGAGCGTCCGCGGCGTGATCACGCCAGCCGACACCCTGTACGTCTCGTACTGGGCCTCGAAACGCGGACGACCGCCGGCCGTCCCGATCGAGTACCGGAACTTGAACTCGTCGATCGCGTCGATCGGCCACCAGTCTTCCTGCGCCAGGCGCCACGCCGCGGACGCACGGAAGTACGTCTGCCAGCGCTCCTTCGGGCCGAACAGCGAGCTGCCGTCACGGCGGACCAGGAAGTCACCCATGTACTTGCCCTGGTAGTCGAGCGCGCTGATGAAGAAGTACCCCTGCGACACGACGTCGCTGATTTCCGAAAAACCACTCGTGCCACCGGCGATGTTGTCCAAGGAAAAGACGTTGCCGACCGTGAAGTCGTCACCGGTGACGTCGTACCTCTCGCTGTGCTGGTCCTCGAGCAGATAGCGGATCTTGGTGCGCGAGGTGAGGTCACCGAACGCGCGGTTGAACGAAGCCGTGATCGACGCGTTGATGTCGTTGTCCAGGTCGTTCCGACGATACAATTGACCCTTGTCACGGACGATGTCGTCGTTGGGACCCTCCTGCGAGTTCGCGTAGTTCAGCGGCGTGATGTTGAGCCGGTGGAAGTCGAACCGGTCGACGCTGTAGTTGGCTTCGAGGTCGAACCACGACGCCGGGGACCAGCGCGCGTCCACCGCAGCCATGAAGCGCTGACGGTCGTCGTTCCGGTCGAGGTTCTCGATCGGGTAGAGCGGGTTGTCCTGGTTGGAACGCGGGTCCGGGTTGATGAAGAGGCAGCCGCCCAGCTTCTTGGCGAGCCGGCACTGCTGGTCGTTCGGGTTCCGCTTCGCGAGATCGATCTGCGGGCCCATGAACGTGATGTTGAAGAACGCGTTACCCAAGGACTCGTCCTGGTGCGACTTCACGTAGTACGTGTTCAACGCGATGTCGAAGTTGTCGCGAACCTGGTGATCCAGGTTGAGGCGGAACGTGCGCCGGTCGAAGCCGTCGTTCCCTTGGATGACACCAGCTTCTGCGCTGTTGGAGAACGACGCGCGATAGTTCGTCACACCCGTGCGGCCTTCGACAGCAATGTAGTTGGTGTAGGACCGACCGGGATCGAAGAAACGATCGAGCTGGTCGTAGAGCGTACCCGTGTAGGGGTTGTCCTGGAACGCGGTGTCGGGCGTACCACCGTCGTCGAGCGTCGGATTACCCGTGCTCGGGTCGTTGAAGTCGATGATGTTGCCGTCCGAATCGAGGTAGTTCCCCGACGCGTCCTGCTTGAAGGGGTGCTCCAGCGACAGGTCGATCCTGCCCACGAGGCTCCCCTCGCCATACTCGTTGCGCACGGTGATGCGCGACTGGTCGATGCGCAGGCCCGCACCGCGACGCGTCCGGATGTTGATCACGCCGTTCGATGCGCGTGAGCCGTAGAGCGAGGCCGCCGCGGCGCCCTTCACGATCTCGATCGACTCGACGTCGAGCGCGTCGATGTCCGCCATCGTATTGTCGGTGATGACACCGTCGATGATCACCAACGGTCCGTTACTCCGGGTACTACCGGAAGTGTTGATCGACGTCGGTCCACGCAGCATGATCTGCGACGCGTCGCCCGGCTTGCCGCCGCTACTCTGGACCTTCACGCCCGCGATCTTGCCTTGAAGAAGGGCATCGGCCGACGGCGCCGGCACGGGCATGTCCGTGAAGTCCAGCTTCTCCACCGTGAACGGCAGCTTGATGCGCGGCGTCGCACCTGCCACGCCGGTCACCACGAGCTCCTGCAGACGCAGGGCTGTGGCGTTCAACTGAATCTCCACTGTGGTCGTCTGACCCGCGGTCACCGTAATAGTCTCGGTGCCCGAGGAGTAGCCGATTATCTCGGTGCGCAGCTCGTGCGCGCCGGTCGGCACGTTGAGGATGAGGAACCGACCCTGCCGGTTCGACAGTCCGCCCATGTTCAGGGCAGGAATGTAGACCTGGGCTGTTTCCAGGGTGCGACCGCTCGTGGCGTCGACGACGGTACCGGCGATGGTACCGGTCGCCTGCGCTTGCGCGGGCGCGGCCGAGACAGCGCAGACCAGCGCCGCCCCTGCCAAAATCGGAATGCACTTACCCCAAAGTTTCATCGGGTGCCTCCTCGGGGGTTGGGAAGAGCGCGTCGGGTAATCTAAAGACCCACCGCGCACGAAAAACGCCCTGGCCCTCGTGGGCCGGACGCCAAATACCACGACAATCCCTCGGCCTTTCGCGGCCGACGGTTCGATCACGTTCTGAGCCTGTCGGAGGGTTTCGAACGGAAAAGGCTTCAATAGCTCAACTCCGGGCAACGGGTACTACCGGGGCTCCCGCCCCCACACCACCCAACACACCACCCAAAGGAGCCTTACTTCTTGACCAGAACACTCCTGGTAGGCGAAAATTCGGGGCGCACCGCACGAAAGTCAAGCGTCGATTAGCCATGTCGCCACGGTGGCTTTCGTCGTTCGGTACGATCTTGCCACGATCGTGCTTGAGGCGTGACCCGAGCTTGAGCTAGTTTGATCGGGCGGACGGGGTTGGCATTCCGCTTGCATCGGTCCCGGACAGATACTCATTCCGACGGAATCCGCACTGATGGCGAGAGCAAGGCCGAAGACCGAGACGAACCCGGGCGGAGGCGCAAAGGCCCTGCTCGGCAAGCTGTGGTTCCCCCGAGCCTACCTCATGGGTGGTGTCTTCCTGACCGCCGGCGCGACAGGCGGAATCTGGGGCTCCTGGCAGAACATATGCGCCGGCGACGGATGCCCCTCCATCGCTCGGATCCGAACGTTCGAGCTCGAGCAGACGAGCAAGCTGCTCTCGTTCGACGGCCGACAGATCGCCGAGATCGGTTACGAGCGCCGCTCACCGGTCTCGATCCACGCCATGCCCGAGTACGTGCCACACGCGGTGGTCGCGATCGAGGACAAGCGCTTTTACGAGCACGGAGGCTTCGATCCCATCGGCATCGCGCGCGCGGCGTTCGGCGTGCTCACGTTCCGCAACCTCGGTGGCGGCTCCACCATCACGCAGCAGCTCGCGCGCAACCTCTTCGACGAAATCGGCTTCGAACGGCGGTACATTCGCAAGATCAAGGAAGTGCAGGTCGCGCGCGACCTGGAGCGCTCCTATACGAAGGACCAGATCCTGGAGGCGTACCTGAACGAGATCTACATGGGACGCGGGTACGGCTTCCAAAACGCGGCGCAAAACTATCTCGGTAAGAACGTCACCGACCTGAACGTCGCCGAGGCTGCACTACTGGCGGCGATCCTGAACGTGCCTGCGCGTTTCGACCCGTTCCGGCATCCCGAGCGCGCGAAGGGTCGGCGCGACCTCGTGCTGACACGAATGGCCGACGAGGGCTACCTCACGGTGGACGAGGCCGAGCGCTGGAAGCGCTTCCCACTGCCCGATACGGCGCCGTCAGGGACCGTGACGTCCGTCGCACCCTACTTCGAGGAGTGGGTGCGTCAGATCCTGCACGATCGCTTCGGTGCCGAGATCTACCGGAGGGGCCTGCGCGTCTTCACCACGCTCGACATCGACATGCAGCGGGCCGCGCGAGCCTCGATGGAGGAAGGGTGGGCGGCCATCGAGGGGGACAGCGACTTCAAGCACCCCCATTTCTCGGCGTTCGATACCGTGCGGGCCTTCCCGGGCTCGACGCCATACCTGCAGGGCGCTTTCGTCGCTCTCGATCCGGTCACGGGGCACGTGAAAGCGCTGATCGGCGGTCGCGACTACCAGCAGTCCCAGTTCGACCGGGCCCGGCTCGCCCAGCGGCAGGCGGGCTCCTCCTTCAAGCCGTTCGTATACACGGCGGCGATCGCGAGCGGGATTCCGGCGTCGTACGTCATCGTCGACTCGCCGGTGGTATACCCCCAGGTGAGCGGCCAAGACTGGCGGCCCTCGAACTTCGTCCCTGAGTTCAAGGGGCCGATGACGATCCGCGAAGGGCTGGTCAACTCGGTGAACATGATCGCCATCAAGCTCGGCTGGGAAGAAGTGGGCATCGAGACCGTCGCGCAGACCGCGCGCCGTATGGGGATCCGGACCGAGATCGAGCGCTTCCCGTCGACGACGATCGGAGCCGCGGAGGTCATCCAGCTCCAGGTCGTGGAGGCGTATTCCACCTATCCGAACCTCGGGACCAAGGTTCGGCCCTTCCCCATCATTCGCGTCGAGGACTCGCAAGGGAACGTGCTCTGGGAGCCACAACCCGAGCGGACGCAGGTTCTCGACAGCCTCGTCGCGCGGATCATGATCTCGATGCTCGAAGACGTGGTGGTGCGTGGGACAGGAGCCCGGGCTGTTCGGGTCGTAGGCGGTCTTCCTTCCAACGTTCGAGCGGCGGGGAAGACCGGCACGACCAACGACGGCACCGACGTCTGGTTCAATGGCTTCACACCGACTTTGGTCGCGACTGTGTGGTTCGGCATGGACCGCCCGGTCCCGATCTTCGAGTTGGGCCCGGGCAAGCGCCAGGCCACAGGGGGCGGGCTCGCCGGGCCAGTCTGGGGTGCATTCATGCGGCGCGTGTACATCGGCGTCGAGGGCGACGAGGAGAAGGGAGTGGAGGCTCAGCCTCCTCTGCTGCCGGTTCCGGAGGGTTGGCCGGTCGTCTCGGGGCTGAACACCGTTCTCGTAGATCGAAAGACCGGAAAGCTCGCTTCGCGCTGGTGCGACGAAGCGAATCAGTACCTCGAGTACTACATCCCGGGTACGGAGCCCACCGAGTTCTGCGACCGGTCGGACAGGCGCTTCAGGGTTCCTCGAATCCGCCGGTAGCTCACCGGTAACTCAAAGCGAGACCACGCCGTGTTCGTCGACCCGGTGAGATACGAGCCGGCGTAACTCGGGGCCTTCGCCGACTTCACCCACCGTCACGGCACGGCGTACCACTTCCTCGCCCGTGCGTGCGCCCTCGGCGTCCCTGGCGTGCACGGTCGCGAGCAGGTCGCCGGTGGACACCTCGTCACCCGGCTGCACGCGCATGTGGAAGCCGACGCTCAGATCCGGCTTCCGATCCATGTGTGTGCGCCCGCCGCCGAGCGCGACAACCCCGTCCCCGAGCATCCTCGGCGCGACCTGGAGAACGGTGCCCCCGGTCGCCGCCACCACGTCGATTCTCTCGGAAGCGGTCTCGAGTCGCTCCGGAGCATCGATCACGCGGGTATCTCCGCCCTGGGCTTCCACGAGGCGGACCAGCCGCTCGAGCGCGGCCCCTGAGTCGAGAGCCGACTCGACACGCGACAGGGCTGCTTGCTCAGCGAGCGTCGGCTCCGCGAGCCGCAGCATCTCGACGGCCAGGAGTCGCACGATCGCACGGAGGTCGGCCGGCCCCTCGCCCCTGAGGCACAGGATCGCCTCGGCCGTCTCGAGGGCATTGCCGATCGCGCACCCGAGCGGGCGGTCCATCGCGGTGAGTAGCGCCACGGTGGGTAGACCGCGCCCCACACCGATACAGACCATCGTCTGCGCGAGCTCGAGCGCCCGATCCTCTTCCGGAATGAACGCTCCCGCGCCGACCTTGACGTCGAGCACCAGCCCGGTCAGTCCTTCCGCGAGTTTTTTACTCATGATGCTCGCGGCGATCAGCGGACGGATCGGGACCGTCCCTGTCACGTCCCGCAGTGCGTAAAGACGCCGGTCGAGCGGAGCCATCTCGGCGGTCTGCCCGATCATCGCACAACCGACTTCTCGCAGGACGCGCTGGAATTCGTCCAGCGACAGGTCGGTCCGAAATCCCGGGATCGCCTCGAGCTTGTCGAGCGTGCCCGCGGTGTGGCCCAAACCGCGGCCCGACATCATCGGCACGAAGATGCCCAGCGCGGCGACCAGAGGAGCGAGTGCGATGGAAACCTTGTCGCCAACGCCACCCGTGGAGTGCTTGTCGATGCGAGGACCCGCCAGGTGGCTCAGGTCCAGCACGGTCCCCGACTCGAGCATGGCGCGCACGAAGACCTCGGTTTCTTCCGCGTCGAAGCCCTGATGGAATGCAGCCATCAAGAAGGCGGACATCTGGTAGTCCTGGACCGAGCCTTCGAGGAAGGCACGCAGGAAGGCCTCGAGGGTTCTCCCGTCTATCGCACCGCCATCGCGCTTCTGTTCGATGACCCTGCTCGGGATCATTCTCCTAGCCGGCGAAGCGCTTCCTGGCCCCTTCGATCGCGTCGTCGACCTTGCCTTTCACGTCGTCGGCGAGGTCGTCCCAGTGGTCGGTCGCGGAATCGCGGAGGGTGACGGCAGTCTTCTGGATGCGCCGGCGCGTGCGGCGGCCCGACTGCGGAGCTGCGAGCAGAGCAACGCCGGCGCCAATGACTGCTCCGAGCAGCAGTCCCGAAATGAAGTTGATGACCTGCGTCTCGTGATCGTATTCCATGTTCCCCTCCGGTCAGCACACGCGCGTTGTTGTTGTATAATAGCGCGGTGGGGGTCCGTACCGTACGGAGTCAACCCTGTCGGGCAAGATTAGGCGGCGAAGACAACCTAAGCACTGTGTAGCCAAAGTCTTTTCGCTTTCCGGACCTTGGCAATGACGGATGAGGGTGAAGCGGTCCAGACGAATGACCTGGGGTGTTCGTTTCTGCGATCGATGTAGCGGGTGATGGTCTCGATCAGTTGAGCGACGCTTGTCACGGCGAGGCGCTTCAGCTGGCGAGTCGTGAGTTCGCTGAAGAAGCGCTCAACGAGATTCAGCCAGGAATTCCTGATGCCGATGTCGGGGCATGCATTCGTGGAGGGCCTCGCCCGTGACCACGTCCAGAGCCGCGAAGAGGGTCGTGGTACCGTGACGTTTGTAGTCATGTGACCGACGCCCAGAGGCCATGAACGATCACGGGGAGGCCCGCGAAAGACAGTAAGCAAAGACAGTTAGCGAAGGTACGGGCGGCTCGAAGCGTATGCGAAGCGAGCCAGACGGCCTTCTCCGGCATCGGGGACCAGCCTCGAGGGCGTCCGAAGTCCGCAGCACTGCAGAGTTCCTGTCGTCGGATCC
Source organism: Gemmatimonadota bacterium (assembly GCA_022560615.1). Taxonomy (NCBI): domain Bacteria; kingdom Pseudomonadati; phylum Gemmatimonadota; species Gemmatimonadota bacterium. Next base: position 49,237 of record JADFSR010000027.1, on the reverse strand, counting down.
CCAAACTAGGTTGCGGACATGTCGATCGCGATGCTGGAGGATGAGCTGCGGCGCGTGAGGGTGCAGGGCGGACTTCACCGAGAGGCTTGCTCACAGAGCGTGGCGACGCTGATCTCGAAGACGCTACCGGAGGGGACACGTCCGACTGAGCCCCGATCGTCGCAGAGAACGCCCGAACTGCTGAGCCTACTGCAGGAGCTCCATCACCCGCTCACGAAGGGCTATGACGCGGGCTAGGCCGGCGGAGTTCTGGGGCAACCACCGCTGGCCCTCACTCCAGGCCAACGTGACCAACTCGCGGGCACCCCCCAGGTCGAGACCGGCGGGGCGACCGGCCTCCAGACGTTCGATGTAGTACTCGAACACGAACTCCGTGACGCCCGGTCCCACCTCGTCGTCCGCACTCGCTGCCCGGACGCTGTCGGCGGTTGCCGCGAATTTGACGGCGAGGTAGCCGTCCTGAAGGAACTGGTCCGCGTGCTTCTGATGCGCGGGTCCATCGCCGACCATACGCCTCAGCGCCACGAACACGGCCACGCGGTGTAGTTCCTGCGCCTGAAGAAACGTGCCCATGTACCCGCTGGGCTCGTTGAACGCCTCCGGATGATAGGAATAAGCCAGGTACATCCAGCGGGCGCCGATGATGAAAGTCGACCCAATCGCACGGTCCAAACCTGGGTACTCTCCCCGCGACATTGCATCACCTTGGAGCGCGATCGCCGACTCGCCCACGTCCCACCAGGCCTGGGCTACTTCCACAGGCACCGCCGCAGGCGGGCCGAGGCGCAGGTAGTGCTGCGCACCGAGGCTTGCCATCCAGCGGCGGGCGTTGAAACACGGGTCCGGGTCCGATTGCCAGCACACCAGTCCGAGCCCTTCGGTCGCGGCCTTGAACGGCGCGAGGACGCGAAGGAGATTGGATTCGGTCCGGTCAGCGTAGTAAGCAGCCAGCCCGGTCCGTATCGCACCTCCCGAGTAATCCAACACTTGGACAGGAAGCGCGACGTCCGGCATCCAGTCCTCGTCGGACCCCTCCAGTGACCATTCGGGCATCGCAAGCGGGACCTGGAGCGCTCTCGGGTCGATGGCCCGCAAGGCCTCCGCCGTGAGGCCGGTGGGCCACCCGGACGTTCCGAGCGCGTCGATCCAATACTCTCGATCGCCGTCACCGACCCTCCCCCCAGGCTGGAAGGGTGGGCCCCCAAACAAACCATTAGGCTCCAAGGTCTCGATGTATGCCGCGATGTCTCGACTCGTCGTACTGTCTACGTGGCCCAGGCTTCGCCGGATCACGTCGAAGCGCGAGAAACCGAAGGCCGCGAGATCGTAACCGTCGCGACTGGCGTGACACTGCGCGCATTCCTGGAGGAACGCGATGTGCCCCGCGGCCGGATCGCCAAGCCCGTCGTACAGTGCGGAGGGCTCCGGCACGGTCACGGCTGGCTCGCAACCCGCGAGCGCGGCCATGAGGACGATGACGATCGCGGACCACCGTCCGAGAGCGATCTCGTCCCTCCTGGTTGGGCGCGGCTGACGTGTACGGCTGCGGCTCTTCATTTCTCAACTGCCGGTAGCTGGTGGCGGCTCGACCCGTGGATAACTTCGCTACGTTACGTCGCTTGCGCAAAGCTGATCAATCCCGTGGGCACACGAACCTCATCCACCACGCGCTCGTACGTGTGGGGCTCATGGTTCAGGTGTCACGGGATTCCCGGCGTTGGCGCGGTCCACACTTTGGTCCGCACACCAATCCAAGATCGGCCTAAGTCGTTGTTCTCCAAGACTTTGCAATTGCCGCATGCTTGTTGTATATTAGCCCCGCCAAGCACCAGTAACGAGACGGGAGGACGATGGACGCACCGGCCACGACGCCGCGGGAAATCGCGGTTCCGGTCTCGATCTTCGGTTCGCTCCGTAGCGAGCTCGAGAAGGAGGCGGGGGCGCTACCGACGATCCACGCGCTTCACCACGCCGGTTACGAAGCTGGTTCGGCTGCGGCGGCCTCCTTCGCAGTGGGTGGCGACGTCAGGAACATGGGGCAGTCGGCGTTCTGGGCCCGGCTCTCGGAGTTCTTCTCCCGTAGGGGCTGGGGAAGGCTCGAGCAGAGCGGTGAGCACGCCGGCATTGCCCTTCTCTCCAGCCCAGACTGGGCCGAGGCTTCACCCGATGCACGCGAACCGGAAGCGAGTTGTTGCTTCACTACGGGGTTCCTGTCCGGCCTGCTCTCCGAGCTGGCGGGAGGCCCGGTGGCGGTTCTGGAAGTCGACTGCCGCGCGCGGGGCGACGAGCAGTGCTGCTTCGCGTTCGGATCCGAAGTCGCGATCCACGACCTCTATGGCCATTTGCTCGATGGGACCGATCTGGAAGGCGCGCTCGCCGCGTTGTAGCCGGTGCGTGCGCTCGGTATCGACTACGGTCTAAGAAGGATCGGACTGGCTTTGAGTGACCCGACCGGTACGATCGCGTCCCCGCTCGAGACGCTCGTGCGCCGAGCAGGCAAGCGTCCGCCGATCACGAAACTCGAGACGATCGCGCGGGAGCGGGACGTTGAGCACCTCGTCGTCGGGCTGCCCCTCAGCCTCGACGGTAATGAGACCGAGTGGTGCGGGGAGGTGCGCTCCGTAGGGGAGCGACTCGCCGAACGCCTTTCCCTGGAGGTGTCGTTCGTGGACGAGCGCATGACGTCGGTGCGAGCTGAACGCGCGGTCCGGGCTTCGGGCCTGCCGAAGCGTAAGCGTGAGGACAAGCGCCGCATCGATGCGGCAGCCGCCCAGTTGATCTTGCAGGCCTGGCTCGACCAGCGGACCGTGTCACAATGAGCCTGAAGAGAGTCGCCACTTCCGCCGCGGTCGCGTGCGCGTTCGCGCTGGGCGCGTGCGGCGGCGAGCCAGGCGAGCCGGTTCGGATCACGGTCCCGCAGGGGGCTACGCTCTCCGAGGTTGCGGATACCCTCGTCGCGCGCGGCGTGATTCGAGCCCAGCGCATGTTCGAGCTGTACGCCCGCTTCCGCGAGGACGACCGGCGCATCAAATCGGGCATGTACGAGCTGCCGACGTCCAGTTCGTGGAGTGACGTGCTCGAGCACCTCACGCTGGGCACGGTCCTGACACGGCCCGTCACGATTCCGGAGGGCTTCCGCCTGCGCCAGATGGCGCCGCGGATCGCGGAGATCACAGGCATAGCAGTTGATTCCGTCGTCGCGCTCATGGAGACTGCCGGCATCGCGCAGCGGCTGGGAGTCCCGGGGCCCGGCGCCGAAGGGTACCTCTTCCCGGATACGTACCGCTTTGCTCCCGGTGTTTCGGTGGAATCGGTACTCAGAGCGATGGTGGAGCGGTACGAAGCGGTCTGGACCGAGGACCGGCGCGCCCGCCTCGCGGAGCTCGAGATGTCCGAAGCGGAGCTCGTCACGCTGGCGTCGATCGTTCAGGCAGAGGCTCGCGACGTGGGAGAGATGCCCAGCATCTCTTCGGTCTATCACAACCGGCTGCGTGACGGGTGGCTGCTGCAGGCTGACCCCACGGTGCTCTACGCCCTGGGAGGCCCACGCTCACGACTGCTGTACGCCGCGATCGATTCCGTCGCCGACAGCCCGTACAACACCTACACACAGCCGGGTCTTCCGCCCGGGCCGATCGGGGCACCAGGCGAGGACGCGATCGACGCTGCACTTCACCCCACCGACGAGGACTTCATGTACTTCGTCGCCCGACCCGACGGTTCACACCACTTCACTCGGACGCTCGGGGAGCACAACCGGGCGACGGCCGACGCCCGCCGCGAGTGGGACCGCATCGGGCCGGGCTGGTAACAGCCTGTTAGGCCCGTGACGAGCACGCCCGAGTCACGCACACTCCGGCAGGCGCTTCGCGTGCTCGTGGTCGTGGAGGCCGGACTCGCCGCGCCCCGATCGATAGTAGAGGTCGTCCAGGCTGCGCTCGCCGGCGGCGCTCGTGCGATACAGTTGCGCAACAAGGGTACCACCGCACGTGAACTCGTGGCCGCCGGCGAACGACTGGCTCCACTCGTGCGCCAAGCCGGCGCGTTGTTCTTCATCAACGACCGGCTCGACGTCGCGCTCACTTTGGAGGCGGACGGAGTGCACGTGGGCCCCGACGACCTACCCGTGGCTGCCGTCCGTGCCACTGCTCCGAAGGGATTCTTGATCGGGCGGTCCGCCGACGACCCGCGGGTCGCGCGGCGCTCGGTCGCGGACGGGGCGGACTACATCGGATGCGGGACCGTCTTTCCCACCTCGACCAAGCCGGACACCGGGGACGTCATCGGCGTGGAAGGGCTACGCCGGGTGGTCGGAGCAGTACCTGTGCCCGTAGTGGGAATCGGCGGAGTCACGGTCGAGAGGATCCGCGACGTCGCACGGACCGGGGCAGCCGGAGTGGCGGTGGTCAGCGCGGTGATGCGCGCCTCCGACCCGGCGTCGGTCGTGCGTTCGATGCTGCAGCGCTTCGGCGAAGCGCAGCCGTGAGCTACCTCCGCCGGTACCAGTCCTCGCGCATCAGCCGAAAATGCATCAGGAAGCTGATCTTGCCAGCTCCCGTACCCGTCGGGTGCACACCGTCGGCCTGGTAGTCCTGCCGCTGATAACACACGCCGCCGCCGTTGGTCCTAGCAGTCGGGCACGGCGGAGCCCACAGATACGCGCCCCATCCGTGCCACACGCCGTCCGCGAGCGGATTGTCGGCCAGCCAGCTATTCAGCGCGTGCCCTTCTTCGTAGCTCAGTGGCTCGCCGCGCCCCGGAGTCGACGCGAAACCGCCATAGCTCCGAGACGACGTGTACACCGCCTGAACGCTCGGGAAGAACCGCGGCACGCGCGCGGAGAAACGCGTGAGGTTCTCATAGAACGCATCGTAGTCGGATCCCACATGCGGATATTCCGGCAACGGGGTGCCGTCCTCGAGAGTGGTGTACTGGTTGGCGGCCTTGTGGTAGATGACACGAATCTGCTCCGGCCGCAGGCCGATGAGCCTCAGCCCCAGCTTGCACAGCTCCCAGAGCGTCTCGTCGTACTCGGGATCGTTCCAGTGCTCGATGGCGTGTCCTTCTCGCCCGCAGTTCATCACGCGCACCTCGAACGAGACGTCAAAGATCCAGTACGAAGTGATGCGCGCGATGAAGTCCCCGCACTCCTGCCGGGCGTTGCTCATGCCGAGACAGACCACACCGATGACGCCGTCGACCGGAGTCACGTCCGGCGCACCGTTGTCGGTGAGCCGTAGCCACAGCCCCTTGTACTTGCCAGGCGTATGCACCCCGTCGTCGCCGCGGTCGATCGGGAAGGGCGTCGTCACGTCAAGACCGGGAGGAGACCCGTCCGAGGGGTTGGGGTCGAGACCCGAGTCACACGCCGCCAGCGCGCACGCCGAGAGGAGCGCCACTCCCCAGCGCGTCGAGCGGGAGAGCATGCCGATCTCAGTAGGTGCGGTTGGACGGTTCGAGAACACTGGCCTGCGGCTTTGGAAATCCGGTTGAACGCTTGGCGCCACTCTTCTTACGCGGTATCGGACGGAACGTGACCGTTTCCAACCGGCAGTGTGACAGCGTTAAAGTCAACGTCCTTCTCGCGCCGGCGCCACCCCCGCATCCGATTCGCGACGAGCGAGTCGGCACCAGGGTTGCGATTCGGGCCTTCGACTTCCTCCTTTCCCGGGTCCCTAGTCCCTAGAAGCCGCTACCGCCAGAAAGTGACGACCCAGAGAGCACTGACGCGCTTCATTTCCCCATGGAAGTCGCTCGCCCCGTGTGCGGCTGCCCTGCTCCTAACGAGCTGTCGCGACTCCGCGCCAGAGTGGATCGGGGAGTCGCCCGTTCGCTGGCATGAGCTGAACGTGCGTGGAGGGGGCGCTGCCGGATTCACGGCACTCGATGCGCAACGTACCGGAGTCGATTTCACCAACGATCCGAGCACCGAGATGACCACGCTCAACCAGCATCTCGCGAACGGCGGAGGGGTCGCGCTGGGCGATGTCGACGGCGACGGCCGAGTCGACATTTTCCTCGTCAACACGCGTGGCGAGAACGGCCTCTTCTTGAATCGGGGCGGCATGCGCTTCGAGGACGTGAGCGATGCGGCGGGGGTGAGCTTCGGGGACCGCCGACCAACGGGCGCCGCCCTGGTCGACACGGACGGGGACGGCGACCTGGACCTGCTCTTCTCCTCGATGGGTGCTCCCATCACGCTGCTCGAGAACGATGGCCAAGGGGTCTTCACCGATCGCTCGCTGGAGTCGGGCTTCGTGACTCCGCGCGCCGGCAGCACGATGACCTTGGCAGACATCGACGGGGACGGAGATCTCGACCTGTACGCCGCCAACTACCGCCTCGATCGGGCGGCGGACGTCTTCTCACCCGCAGACCGGCGGGAGACCCCTGTACTCGAGCAACGCGAAGGTGAGTGGGTCGTGAACGAGATGTACAGGGAGTACTACCGTGTCGTCGAGGGGCGCGAGGCCGTGATGACTTGGGAGTTCGGCCAGGCCGACGACCTCTACCTGAACAACGGCATCGGGGTCTTCACGCGAGAGTCGGTCTCCGGGCCCCGCTTCCTCGACCATCGCGGCAAGCCTCTCGAGATCGAGCCTCAGGAGTGGGGCCTCGCCGCACGCTTCCACGACCTCAATGGCGACGGTGCACCCGACCTCTACGTCGCGAACGACTTCGAGAGCCCGGACCAGCTGTGGATCAATGAGGGGGACGGAACCTTCCGGCTGACCGGTGCGAGGGAGCTGCGTAAGACGAGCCACGCCTCGATGTCGGTGGCGTTCGCGGACGTCGACGCCGACGGCATCACCGACATCTTCGTAGCGGACATGCTCCCGTACTCCACCCGGCTCCGAAAGACCCAGGTCTCTACGCTGACGGAACGCCGGCCCCCGCCAGGCACGGTCGATTCCACCATGCAAGTGAACCGGAACACGCTCCTGCTCGGGAGCGACGACGGCGTCTGGGTGGAGACGGCGCAGCAGGCCGGTCTGCACGCCTCCGGGTGGTCCTGGGGCACCGAGTTCGTGGATGTGGACCTCGATGGTCATCAGGACTTGCTGATCACGACGGGCCATCTATGGGATGCACTCGACGGCGACACGGGAGACCGTCTGCGGCGGGGCCAGGCGGTCGCCGGCGCCGAGTGGCCCGAGGTGATCAACCTCTTCCCTCCGCTCAGACTACCCAACCGGGCGTTCCGAAACCTCGGGGACGGAACGTTCGAGCCCGTGGAAGGCGCTTGGGGCTTGGACGTAGGCGCAGACATCTCGCACGGCCTCGCGACAGCGGACCTCGACGGGGACGGGGACCTCGACGTCGTGATCAACCGTCTGGGTGATCCTGCGCTCGTGCTGCGCAATGACTCCGAGGCAGCCAGACTCGCCGTGAGGCTCGTGGGCGCGGCACCCAACACGGGGGCGGTCGGCGCGAAGATCATGGTTTCCGGCGGCCCCGTTGATCAACTACGGGAGGTAGGCGCCGGCGGGCTGTACCTATCGCACTCGGACGGACTGCAGAGCTTCGCCACGGGCTCTGCCTCTTCGCTCACGATCGAGGTCACCTGGCCGTCGGGTCGTCGGACCGTGGTGGCGGCCGAACCGAACCGGCTGTACGAGATCACCGAGGTACCGAACGACGCTTCAGGTGCCGCGGTCACGCGGTCGATCGGCACCGGCGAGGGCCCGCTCTTCGAAGACCTTCGTGAGGTCCTCGCGCACACGCACGTCGATCGGCCCTTCGACGCGTCCGCCGCTCAGCCCCTGCTCCCCCGTGACCTGAGCCGGCTCGGCCCTGGGATCACCTGGATGGACAGCGACGGCGACGGCGACGCGGATCTGGTGGTCGGCGCGGGTGCGGGCGGCGCGGTCGCCTACTTCGAGAACCGGGACGGGACTCTTGTACGCGCGGGTACGGGAGCCGCGTACGATTACGACGTCACGACCCTGCTTCCCGAGCCGGATGGCCGTTCCCTGTTGGCCGGTATTGCCAACTACGAGGCCCCGTCACCGAACGCCGCGGTCGAAGTCCCGGCGGCGGTTTCGATCTGGCTCGGGCCCAGCGGCGCGGGCACTCCCGTGCCCGCGCTCTCTTCGGACGGCTCGTCTACCGGCGCGCTCGCATCGGCAGACGTGGACGGAGACGGCGACCTCGACGTCTTTATGGGCGGCCGCGTGTATGCCGCTGCGTACCCGCTGCCACCGACGTCTCGGCTCTTCCTGCGCGCCCAGGATGGCAGCCTGGTCTACGACTCCGTGGCGTCGGCTCCCTTCGAGAGCATCGGCCTCGTTTCCGGGGCGACGTTCACGGACGTGGACGGTGACGCGGACCCGGATCTGGTGATCGCCACGGACTGGGGTCCTCCTCGCCTCTTCATCAACGAAGGTGGCCGCTTCCTGGAGAGTACGCGGTCGTGGGGCCTCTCCCCGTATCTGAGCTGGTGGAACGGCGTCACCGCCGGAGACCTCGACGGCGACGGCCGCATGGACCTGGTGCTAACATCGTGGGGCCGCAACATCGGTCTCTACGCCAGTGCGGACCGCCCGTTGCTCGGCTACTGGGGTGACTTCGACCGGAACGGCACGCTCGACTTCCTTCTGGCCGCGCGTGACGACCGGATCGGGAACGTGGCGCCGCTCACCGGCCTCCGGCGCCTGTCACGTGGACTGCCGTACGTCCGTCTCCAGACGACCACCACCTACGGCGCGTACGCCGACGCCTCCATCGCCGAGGTGCTCGGGCCCACGGTGGCTGGCGCACAAGTGTCGCAGATCACCACGCTCGACCACATGGTCTTCCTGAACCGTGGTGACCACTTCGAGCCGCGCGTCCTGCCCGCCGCCGCCCAACGCGCGCCCGCGTTCCACGCCTCAGTCGCCGACTTCGACGGGGATGGGCACGAGGATCTCCTGCTCACGCAGAACTTCTTTCCCAACCCGCTCGGGGCCGAACGCTTCGACGCCGGGCGGGGTCTTCTGCTGCTCGGTGACGGGTCGGGCGATCTCGCGCCCCAGGCCGCCTCGCGGTCGGGTCTGAGCATCCGGGGGGATCAAAGGGGAGCCGCGGTCGCGGACTACGACCGCGACGGGCGCATCGATCTCGTGATCGGGCAAAACAACGGGCCGACCGTGCTGCTTCATAACCGGCTAGCCAAACGCGGAGTCCGGGTCAGGCTGCTGGGTACGGCGGCCAATCCGCACGGCATCGGGGCGACCGTGCGCGTGGTGTACGAGGACGGAATGGGCCCCGCCCGGGAGTTGAGGCTCGGCTCGGGCTATTGGTCCGTCGACGATCCGGTGGCGGTGCTCGGGCTGCGAGCGGAGCCACAAGGTATCGAAGTGAGGTGGCCTGACGGGGTGGTGCAGCGGGTCGACCTCGGCCCCGACCAACTTGACGTCACGGTCACCCGTGGGAGCCGCTAGGGCTTGCCGTCCTCGCGGCCGCGAACGTAGGGCCGGCCCGACCGGTACAGCTCAAGCCGCGCGGACAGATCGGGGATCAGCGACGTCTCCCCTCGGCGCTCCGCCTCCGAGACCGCCAGTTCGATCAATCGAACGGCGTCGAGAAAGCGCCCACCGTGCGCGAAGACCGCCGCCTGCACGTCGAGCACCGACGGGTGCGGTCCGACGATGTCACGGATCTGCGCGGCGAGGTCCGCTGCGAGATCGGGCCTTCGGGCCGAGTCGTCCGGTTCGGTCGCCAACGCCCACGCGACCGCCAGGGACCCTTGTACGTTGCTCGGATCGAGCGCGAGACCCCGGTTCAGCTCGAGCAGCGCCTCCTCACCTTGCCCCAATGTCACCAAGGCCAACGCGTGATTGAAGCGGGCCGGCGCGAAGTCCGCATCGAGCGCGACCGCCGTACGGTACCGCCCCTCCGCCTCCTCGTGGCGCCCGAGATCGCGCAACACGCTGCCGAGATTGTTCTGCGCTTCCACGAAGCTCGAGTCTATGCGCACCGCTCGATCGAATGCGATGAGTGCTTCCTCGAGGTCCCCACGCAGCGCGCGGAGCCGACCGAGGCTGTTCCACGCTGCCGGGTACGCCGGCAGTGCCTCGACCGCACGCTCGTAGGAGCGTCCGGCGGCTGCGGTGTCGCCTCGTTCCTCCTGGATGAGACCCAGATTGTGATGCACCTGAGCATAGTCTGGTCTCGCCGCAAGCGCCCGTCGGTACGCCTCCAGTGCCTCGTCGTGTCGCCCCCTGGCCTGCGCGTGGCTACCGAGCGAAAAGTTGACCTCCGGGTCGTCCGGGTCCATCACGAGCAAGTGCCGCCATCCCATGAGCCGATCCGCGAGGGTTTTCACTGCCACCGCCTCCGTGAGCGCGGCGCCATCCCTCGTGGACTCGGGCAGGACCTGCAACCAGAGCTCGGCCATTTCGTCCGCGGACGCGGGCCCATAGCTGGTCCAGCGCGGCGGATCGAATGGGTTCAGCGGGTTCTCCGCCGAGTTGTCGTACACGAAGCTGATACGAAGCGTGCTGCCGGCCGGAATGGGAATCCCATCAGCGTACTCGTACGCGTCCTGCCAGTTGAAGTCCCAGCGGGGGATGTCGAGCAGAGGAATCGAGTCGCCCGCGGGCGTCTCCGCCCAGGCGTTCATGCTCTTGCCCAGGTAGTGAGCGTGCGGGTAGACGCCGAGCGCGGTCACCGCGACCGGGAGTCGGAATTCGTCGACGACTTCGTAGTCGGAGACCCCCGGCGGGATCTCCATGGTCTGGCCACCGAGTCGTATGATGAGCGGAATCTGTGCCGGCGGCTCGTCCGTGAAGTAGAGCCCGAGCGCGACTGTCGCCTCCACAGGCTCGCCGGTCGGACGCAGATGGAGCTGGACCACAAAGTCGACACCGGGCGCGAGCCGCCAAGCCATACCCTGCGGGTACGGGGCGGCGATGCGCCCCGGAGTCCACCCTAGGAAGAATCCACCCGGCGTGCTCGCCTCGCTCCGCGAGAACATGTCGTCGAAGCCCGGCAGCGAATCCCCGGCATCCGCCAAGCGCGATGACGACGTCGGGTCGACGCGCACCGTCGCGTGGTGCACAACCTTCTGATGCCCAGGACGCAGCTCGACGGCGCGCACCCACCGAGGACGATCGAGCGGCGGAGAGAGCACCATGTTCCGGAACATCTCGTCGCCCTCCGCCGGGACCGGGAAGCCGTCCTCCGTCTGCACCACCAGGTCCGGCTCACCCAACGACCACCCGTCGGACCATTCCGGGGGCGTCGGAGCACTGGACGCGTCGCCCTCCGGCGCTCCGGCATACGCCCACGCCAGAATCATCTCGATCTGCGCGGGATCGAGCAGACGTTCCCCGGCCATGCCCGGACCGTCCGGAGACGGTAGCCACGGGGGCATCCTTCCCTCGGAAACGGCCGTCGTGATACGGTCTACACGCTCGGCTGCGCCCTGATACTCCAGAAGTGAGAACGGAGCTGGACCTTCGGGCCGGTGGCACGAGGAACACTCCTCATGGAAGATCGCGCCTACGCCGCCCGACCACGTGGGGCCCTCGTCCGAGCCGCACCCGGCGAGACCGCCGAGTGAGGCCACCAGAAGGAAGAGCGGGCGCGACTCCGCCGAAGCGGCGGTCATCTCACGTCCGGCGCCGCCCCACCACCCAAGACCGCCGCGGGAGTCGGCGCTCGCGTATGATACCGCTGCACGATGTCGGGACGCGGGTATGCCTCGTTCGGACCGTACGGATACTCGGACATCGCGTGGAACGGGAGCGGCTCGACCCTCCATCCCTCCGCAGTATTCAGATCGGCGTCCTTCACCCATCCGTCCGTGTAGATCATGAAATCCCGAGTCCATCCCTCCGGGAGCGGAGGAGCTTCCGCGGCGTCGAACCGGAACGTGATCTCGTCGCCCGGACCCATGATCGGATAGATATCGTCCGACTCACGGACGAGCTCGAGCACGTCGCCGTACCGGGTGTACCTGCCCATGATCGGCCGCCACGGCGACTCGGTGGAAAGGCTCTCGTAGTCGAACCAGTGCGGGCCGAAGCGCCCACCCTTCCGGTACAGCTTGGAAAAGCCGCGGAAGTGGAAGTCCGCGGCGAAGGGCTGCAGGGTCGTGCGCTTGACGGGAGCCACAGTCTCACCGACGGTGAAGAACGCGTGGTCCCAGTAGATGTTCATGTTCGTTCGGATGCGCACGCGATGGTCTTCCGTCGGGAAGGCGCCAGTCAAATCTTGGATGACGAGCTTGTTCTTGCCGGCCGGAAAGCTCAACGCCTCGACCGCGGTCACCCATGCACCGGAAGCGCCGACGACCTCGAGGTACGGCATGATCGTTTCAAGCGTCTCGGACTGCGTCAGCGCGACGTTGATGCTCGCATCCGTCGGGAAGATCCAACCGCGCATGTACAGTTCGACCGACGCGTTCTGAGGGAAGGCTCCGAGGTCGAGCACGAGATCGTGCAGCGCGCTCAGGCCCTGGTACCGATCCGGCATCAGTTCGTCCACGTACCAGTCGTCCGCATGCAGCAGCCGGGGCAACACGTCGATCCCACGCCCGTCGACCGCCGAAAGGGGCGCTCGTTGCTCCGCTACCTGGTGCAGCACTAGCGGCAGATTCGGCTCTGGAAAGACGAAGCGCTCGTCCACAAAGACGTCTACCGAATCCGGGTGGTCCACGACCACGAGCTCGACCTCGTCAATGTAGAAGACCTCCCACAGCTCACCTGTTATCCGGAGCTCGTACACGCCGTCCTGCGGCCGCAGAGCGTGCCCGGGAATCCTTACGAAGCCCTGAGACGCCATCGGCGGCGCGTAGGCCGTTTCGCCCTGCGCCATGAGACCCATGGGCATGCCGAGCGCGCTCTTCCACATGAGGTCGGTCACGAACTCGAAGCGCTCACCGTTCCAGGTGTACAGGAAGGGACACGAGCCCTTGAGGATCTGCTCCTCCACGACCGACTGGTTCGCGTTCGGATAGAAGAGGTTCTGCGGGACCCCGTTGGTCCAGCGGACACGCACCACGTCGGCTCGGGCGTGCTGGCCCAGACCGATGTGGATCTCGGGCCCGGTCACGACCAGCGTCTGGTACAGCCCGCCCGCGCGCACCTCCACCTTCGCGCCGATCCCGAAGTAGTTGTTCTTGCCGCTCCCGGTCGACAGGCCGACGAGCCGCATCTTCAGATACCGGTTCCCATCGCCGCCGTCGTTGCGAATGAGGTGGGCGGATCCATCGACAGCCGATACGAACAGGTCGAGATCCCCGTCGTCTCCGAAGTCGGCGAACGCGAGCCGGCGGAGCGGAGGCAGCTCGGCCTGCACGATGTCGGAGACGTCGTCGAACCGACCGGGCCCAGAGCTGCGGAAGAGCCGTACTATCCCTGCTCCTCCGTCCCCGGACTCACCCACCAGCACGACGTCGAGCCAACCGTCGTTGTCGAAGTCCACGAACGCCGCGTCGTGGACGATGAGCGTAGCCGCACCTTCGAGCAGCGCGGCCGGGCGCTCGTCTACCTGGAACGCACCGTGTCCGTCGTTGAGCTGCAGCGTGAGCCCCCGACCACCGCGCACCGCCGTGAGCAGATCGAGGAAACCGTCGTTGTTGTAGTCGCCGACGCTCACCACGCCGGCACCACCCGGCGTGATACCGCGCTCCTCAGTCACGTCCACGAAGACCCCCGACCTCTGGTTGTCGTAGAAGCGGGTCGAGGACGCACCCGAGATGATCAGGTCCAGGTCGTCGTCGTCGTCGAAGTCCCCGAACGCAGCCGCAGCTTCGGCGCCCCCGACCGCGGCCGCGGTCCCGGCCCGGGCGCTTACGTCGGTGAAGGTGCCGTCGAGGTTGTTGCGGTACATGCCGGTCCCTTCGCTGCCGGCAACGAGCAAGTCGAGATCCCCGTCCTGATCGAAGTCGATGAAGAGCGGCGCCCCGCCCGCTAGCGACACCTCGAGCTCCGCCGAGACATCTTCGAACGTGCCGTCGCCGATGTTCCGATACAGGACGCCCACCTCGCCTCGCGACAGAAACAGGTCGAGCGCGCCGTCGTTGTCGTAGTCGCCGAAGAGCGCATGGTCCGGCGCGGGCCCGGTCACGCCCGCCTCCGCGGAGACGTCGACGAAGCCCGTGGGATCGTTCCGCCACAAGACGCCGCCGGAGAAGATGTCCCGGTCGTTGTCACCGTCGTAGTCCGCCACCGCCAACGCGCCGCCGCCCGTCCCTCCTCTGGGCAAGCCCACCGTCTCCGTCACGTCGGTGAAGCGGAGCGCGGCAAGCACGGTCTCCGGGTCCCGTACCCCAGCACCGAGCGTCTCACTGAACGTGACCACGGGGAACCCGAGCAGGACGCCGCCCGGCCCGCGTAGCGCGAGCAAACCCTGCTGATAGATCGGCGTCGTACGCATCACGTTGTGGAAGGCGAGCGCCGCATTCCGCGCGCCCGCCGCGTCGCCGCGCTGCGCCGCGAGCGTCGCTTCGTCGAAGAGGTCCCGCCCCTCGACCGGGATCTCGGGCACGAGCTGACGGAGCTGCTCCAAGTGGATGGCCGCACTCTCTGCCCCGCCCGATACGAGGTGTGCATCGACCAGCTCCACGCGCGCGGCCACGTTACCGGGTTGCAGTGCTACCACGCGTTCGAGCTGAGCGGCGCGGCGGCCGGCGGGGCCGGGGCCCGTCGAGTCCGCGTCGAGCGTCGCCAGGACGTAGAGTGTCTTCACGTGGCTGGAGTCCGTGACCAGAGACGCCTCGAGCTCGGACCGCGCTTCCACGTCGCGCTCTTGCGCCCGGAGAATCTCGACAAGGATCAATCGCACGTCGGAATCCGATGGCAGCAGTTCGATCGCCCGCCGGACCTCGGCCTCCGCTTCCGTGAGGCGCCCCTGTCTCAAATACGTTAGTCCGAGGTTGGCGTACCCGAGCGGCTCCTCCGGCGCCATCTCCACGAGTCGCAGGAACTCCGCCTCGGCCTCTTCCAGGCGGTGTTCCTCCAGGTACGCCAAGCCAACGGTTCGCACCGTGAGCAGTTCGGCGGGATCGGCGGGAGGCGGTGCATCGGCGCACGCCGAGAAAAGCAGTGACAAGAGCGTCGTCGTGAGAGGGCTACGCCGCGGAGTACGTCGAGAGGTCATCGGTGCTCTCGCATCGTGATCGTCTGACCGGACTGAACGGGACCGACCTCGACGGTACGCCCACCCCGTGGCCACCACACGACGATGCTGTCTACCGCAGCCGCCTCTCCCAAGCCGAAGCGAAGCGGGTTCAGCAGCGACTGGGAGAGGTACGACGAGCCCGCGCCCACATACTCCCGCTGGACTCCGGTCTCGGTGTAGACGAGAACCATCGCGCCCAAGGCGTCTCGGTTCGGATGAGCACCTTCGAGCCGAAGTCCGATCCACGTCGCCGACTCGGGGTTCAGGTCGTTTCGGTATAGCCGTGGCGCCCCTCCGTTGACCGTGATCAGCACGTCGAGGTCGCCGTCTCCGTCGACGTCCGCGGTCGCGAGGCCCCGACCGACGACGGGCGTCGTGAACGCGTCGCCGACGAGCTCACTCACGTCGGAGAAGCGGCCCGTGCCGTCCCCCAGGAAGAGCTGCGGCGCCTGTTCGAACGTCTGGTCCGCCTGCACCGCGTTCACGCCCGGTTCGATGTGGCCGTTCGCGCTCATCAGGTCCGGATGACCGTCAAGGTCGAAATCCGCGAAGAGGACGCCGAAGGTGAGCGGCCCGAGCGTCGAGCGCGTGAGACCCGCGGCTCCAGCCCGGTCCTGAAAGAGGTTGTCTGCGATCTGTGTGAAGAGCGCGAGCGGCTCGTGCGCGAAGTTGCCGATCGCGATCGACCACCGGCCTTCGCCGGTGAGATCCGCCACGGCGACGCCCATGCCCGCGCGTGCACGACCAGCCTCGTCGAACGCGACGCCCGCACGCACGGCGATGTCGGTGAAGGAGCCGTCTCCCTCGTTGTGGTAGAGAAAGTTGCGCTGCGTGTCGTTCGCCACGACCAGGTCGGGCCACCCGTCCGAATCGAAGTCCACTACCGCCACCCCGAGAGACTTGCCTTCGGGGTTCCATACGCCGGCAGCCTCGGTGACGTCCGTGAAAGTGCCCTCACCGCCGTTCCGGTACAGCCTGCACGACTCGCCCTGGTACTGCTGGGGGGTCGCGTACGACTTGGTCGTGCCGTCGATCGTCGCAAAGAGATCCGTCTCAGCTGTCCAGCGCACGTAGTTGCAAACGAACAGGTCGAGCCAGCCGTCCCGATCGTAGTCGAGCCACGCCGATGCCGAAGACCACGCCGCCGGCGCACCCGGCGCGTTTCCCGTGACCCCGGCAGACACAGTGACATCGGTGAAGCGCCCGCCGTCGTTCCGCAGCAGCACGTTGGTGCCGACAGCGGTCAGGTAGATGTCCGCGTCCCCGTCGGCGTCATAGTCCGCAACGGTCACACCCATGCCGTAGATCGACAGGTCGAGACCGACACTCGTCGTCACATCCACGAAGTGGCCGTCCCCCAGGTTGCGGTAGAGCCGTTGCGTCGGGCGGCGGCCCGTTCCTTCGTGTCCCGGCCACCAGGTCCCGTTAACGAGCAAGAGGTCGGGAAAACCGTCGCCATCGTAGTCGAAGAACGCCGCCCCGCTGCCCACCGTCTCTGGCATCCACTTCTCGCCGAAGGCACCGTTCTGGTGGACGAAGTCGATGCCCGACTCCGCGGCGACCTCGGTGAAGCGCAGCTCGGTGCTCGCGCCCGCGCCCGGTACCGTAGGGTACGCGCCTTCCGAGTACCCCGGCACGGCTTCCTCTACGGCTTCTTCTCCCCGGCAAGCCGCCATCGCGAGCGCGCACAGCAACCGCCAGCTCGCCAGGTGCCAGCTTGAACGGCACCGCTTCATCGCCGGATCTCCAAGCGATGGGTCGGGATCGGCTGGGCCATGATGTTCGCTCCGGCATCACGTGCACGGTACGCCCGAGTGACCTCCTGGGCGGACTCGTCGACCGCGTAGTAGAGGTACGCCGCTTCGGCTCGATCCGCCTCGTCGTCGCGTCCGAGCGCTCTCAGCGAGAGCATGCGGTGGTAGTGCGCGACGCGGTCTTCCGGATCGATCTGGAGCACGCGGGTCAGTGCCTCGAGCGCGCGCTCGAACTGCTGATCGAGGAAGAGCGTCCGCCCCATGGCTCGCCACGTCGCCCTGTCCTCCCCAAAGACCTCGAGCACGCGCTCGTACGCGAGCACCGCTTCCTCGTAGCGGCCGTCCTCCTGCAACACCCGTCCCCAAACCCACGCCGCACGAGCGTCGCCCGTGACGACATCTTCGGCGCGCGCCAGAGCGTCGTACGCGGCTTCGAGATTGCCTTCGGCCAAAGCCGTCTTTGCCAAGTTCAGCGGGCCGTCCGAGATGTCCGGGCGCAGCGCCGCCACGATCGAGAATGCGGTGGCAGCGCCCCGGGTATCCCCTTCGAGCAGCAGTCCGATGCCGTAGTCGTTGTAACGGACCCACTCTTCGGCGAGACGCGGAAGCGACGGAGCTCCTTCGGAGGCGATCCCGCGAACCACGAGGACCCGCGCCGAGTCCGACGCGATCTCCGTGACGGGCAGATCGGGCACATCGTCGAAGCGGGCGAAGCCGGCCGGGTTCTCCGCGAACGCGAACTCTGTGTACGCGCGGTCGAACTTCCTCCACAGCAGTCGAGCGCGAACGGTGAGCCGCGATCCCACCCATGTCTCGGGAAGCACGAGCTCATAGTGCGCGATGTCGGCCGTGCCCGGACCGATCACGTTCTGGTAGACGGCGACGTGGATGTCCTGCGCGTTTCGCTGATGGATGGCGTTTCCGTCCTTGTCGACCATGACCGCCTTGAACGTGTGGGCCATCGGGTCCAGGTGCCCGTCTTTGCCGATCTCGCCGCTCGCGAAGAGCACGTTCCCCGCCCCGTCGTCGATCGTGAACTCGAGCCACCCCTCGTTCGAGTCGTTCGTACCTCCCGGGAACGTGTGCCCGACGCCCACGTTCCGGACCACGACGTCGAACGTCAACGGAACGCCGGCCTCCACCTCGGAGGCATCCCATTCGAGAGGCATCGTCGCCGCTCGGCCCGCCGCCTTCACAGCCAAGACGTCCACGGTGAGCTTCTGATCTCTCAGGAACTGCTCGATGCGCCGGACCGTCGCGGTATCTCCACGCACATAGGGCAGCGCCGTGTTGACCGCGAGGAAGCGGTGAGAGCGTACCATGCCGTCGTCGGCCGCCACGTCCCCGCGAGGCGCCGGCTCGAAAGGCATGTGGCAGTCCTGGCAGACGCGTTTGCTCGGCGGCAAGTAGAACGTGCGCGACGCGTTCAGAGAAATCCCGCTGTCGTCCCAGTTGTCGAATTCGTTCTGCCCCCGAAGCCACCGGTAGTTGTTGACCGGCTCCGTGAGGCTGACCTTGTGGCACGTCGCACAATACGCGCTCTCCTTGTAGAACGGCTTGAGGAGCTGCATCTGGTGAACGGCGGGCCGCGCCTTGAGCGCCAGGTCGTGCAGGTACCGCCCCACGGAACCCGGCGCAGACGAGGCGAACACATACGGGTCCTCCTGTTCGTCCGCGATGTTGTAGTTCCCGTTTCCGGTCTGGTCGTGGATGCGGTCGATCGCGTGGCACGCCAGACACGTAAGCCCCGCCTGGGCCTCCAGGCTGGCGCGGTCGATCTCCCTCCCCATGGTACCGGCGAGCATGAGCGCCGGGTCGTGACAGCCGCTGCACCACTTGCTTTTGGCACGCCCGACACCGTCCACGTCGTCGGGGAACGAAGCGAGGTGCTCGTCGATCCACGGATTGGTCTCCAGTGCGCCGGTTCGCATCGCCATGATCGTCGCTTCGTAGAACGGGTTGTTGAACGAAGCGAAGCGGTGCGCCGACGCCGCCCACTGATCGACCACATCCGGATGGCAAGACTCGCAGCTCTCCGCACCGATGCGGGCCTCCTGGACGAAGCCCCGTTCAGCCACTTCTGCCCGCACTAGCTCCCGGGGCGTCCCGAAGCCCGGAGTGGTCAAGATCCTCGCGGCCAGATACGCGCCGGTCGTCGTCGTCGCCGCCGACGGGAAGAACGGGCTCGCGGACGGCACCGCGCCGACCGGGACCCAGCCCGCGGGGCCGAACGTGCCCGCCAGCAGCTCCTGCACGTCGCGATCCGCGCCGCCCGGACCCATAGACCGTTCGGCGAGCGCGCCACCGCCACCGCCGACCACGAGCGCGCCGTGCGTCAGGAAGAGGGCGAGCGCGGCTGCCGAGACCGCGAAGAGGTAGCGGGCGAATTGGAGCGCGTTCGGGCGGGCAAAGCTCACCATCCGATGCACGATGTACGCGCCGACGACCACGGACGCGGCGACCACGTGCGTCCACCAGGCCCACTGGTTCTCGCGGGTCGCCGCCGCCGAGAGGATGAAGAGCCCGGTTACGAGTAGGGTGACGCCGAGCACCGCGTACGCGATACCGGACCAGGCGGACGCAGGATGGTACCGACTCCACACCCTCGGCAGGTGCGCGACGAGGAACACGACCATGACCGCGACGAGCAGAATCCCCAAGCCGGTGTGAGCGAGCACCAGGAACTGATAGAAGCGCGGTAGTGTGTCGGCCCCGAGCGCGAAGGGCGCAAGCCCGACTCCGTCCGCGAGCCGCACCAGCAGCAAATAGACCGTATCGGCCAACAAGAATCCTGCAATCCCGATGGCGCCGACGAGGAGTCGCAAGAGCCAGACCGGCAGTAGGGAAGGAAGTCGGGGACGGGGCTGGCTCGCCTCCGGTCGAGTCATCCGCCCTCCCCCAGGACGAACGCGTTGCGCTCGAGCAACTCCGGTCCGTCGACCCCTTCGCGTACGCGGTACGCGGAGTCCATTTCCAGCGGGCCGAGCTCCTGCGTTCGACCCGTCGTCGGCCAGTGCACCGTGACCGAACGAACGCGCTCCGCGCGTCCCAGTCCGATGTCGAGGCGAAGGGGATTTCCGCCGAACGTGCTGCCGCTCGACACCACCCGGTGGATGTTCCGCTCCCGGCCATTCACTTCGATCGTGACGCGCACGCGCGCGCCGATCGCGGACCGATTGCTCTCGACGCCCTCGAGCCAGAGGGAAAGCCAGCGATTGCCGTGCCCCGGGTTCTCGAAGAGCACGTTGCGAGCGAGATCACCCTCGTAGGCGCCACCCATCGCGACGAACACGTCCTGATCGCCGTCGTGATCGATGTCCCCGAAAGCGATGCCATGGCCCTTCTCGATCAGCCCGAACCCCCCTGAGGTAGTCACGTCTTGAAAGTGCTCGCCTCTGTCGCTTCGAAACATCCGGTTCGGCATGAGCGCCTGGAAATATGCGTCTCCGGTTCCCACGTAGAAGTCGAGCCAACCGTCGTTGTCCAGATCCCCGTAATTCGAGCCCATCGAGAACTGGATGCGGTCGAGCCCGACCGCCTCGGAGACCTCGTCGAACGTGCCGTCGCCCCGGTTCCGATAGAGACGCGGCAACTCCGAGTCGTGAGGCAGGTTGAGGTATTCCGCAGCGATATCCCCGAAGTTCGTACGATACCCCGCCACGAAGATGTCGAGCCAGCCGTCGTTGTCGTAGTCCCAAAACCAGGTGGGAAACGCGTCCCACGGCTCGGCCACGCCGGCCTCGGCCGTACGATCGCTGAAGCTCCACGCGCCGTCCGCACCGCGGCCCTCGTTGCGCAGCAGGAGATTGGGCGCGTTGGTGCGCGACACGTACAGATCGGGGCGGCCGTCATTGTCATAGTCGCCCCACGTCACGCCTTTCACGATGCCCGTAATCGCCACACCCGCCTCAGGGGCGACATCCACGAAGGTGCCGTCCCCGAGGTTGCGGAAGAGCTGGCAGGGATGGGACCGGCCGCCAAATGTCTCGTTGCCGACGAAGAGATCGAGCAGCCCGTCGCCGTCGAAGTCCGCCCAACTCGCCGTCTGGCTCGGATGCGCTGGCCGGAGAAGACCTGCCTGCTCCGTCACGTCCTCAAAAGTGCCGTCACCTCGGTTCCGTAACAGGGAGTTCACCTGTCCCTCGACCAGCCAACCGCCCCGCAGGACGAAGACATCGAGATCGCCGTCGTTGTCGTAGTCGGCCTGCACGATGTTGCCGCCACCCCAGAGACCCTCGAGGCCCGCTGCTCCCGTGAGCCGCTCGAAGGTGCCGTCGCCTCGATTCAGATGATACCTGAGTGGGTCCCGGAGCTGCCACGACGACGCCATGAGGTCGAGCAACCCATCTCCGTTGAAGTCGTCCATGATCCCACCCCCGACGTGTCCGACATCGTCCACGCCCAAGGCCGGAGCGACGTCGCGGAAGCGCCCGATGTCGTGCTCGGACCGGAATGCGAGCTCGGGGATCAAGAGCTCGGACGGGACATCCGTCGGGTACGTGCCCAACATCATGTGGGCGACGTTCAGCATCCACCGTGCGCCGAGGTTGTCCGGATTCCGCTCGAGCAGCTCCTCGAAAATCGGGATCGATGCGCGGGCGCCCCTCGGAGCCGTGTGCACGCCCTCCGCGGGTACCGGCACGAGGCACGCGACCGCCCCCACGCCATCGATGCAGTTCTCCCGCTCTCCGAGACGCAGGTAGGCGGTGGCCAGGAAATCGAGAAGGGACTCCAGGAAGCTCGGGGGCGCCCGCTCGGATTCGGGCGCGCTCGCCTGGTGATCGGCCACGTCGGCGCGCAGGGATTCCAAGAGGCCGATCGCGGCCTCGAGGTGCCCGGCGTACAGCGTCTGCTCAGCG
Organism: Gemmatimonadota bacterium; assembly: GCA_022560615.1. Taxonomy (NCBI): domain Bacteria; kingdom Pseudomonadati; phylum Gemmatimonadota; species Gemmatimonadota bacterium. The sequence continues at coordinate 27,516 of JADFSR010000027.1, read as the reverse complement.
ATCGCGAGCCGCAGGAGCAGCCGCTCGCGGTCGTTCGTGCGAGGCGGTAGCACCTCCATCGCCCGGAGAAGAGCGGAGTTCGCGAAGCGATTCTCCGCCGGATCGACGTTGGCGGCCGCGTCCTCCAGATACGTGGCCATGTCGAATGGCGGCTCGTTCTCACCCGGCGTGCACGCGGTCCCGAGTGGCAGCCCGAGAACACAGCTGAGGAGCGCCACTCGGCGGGGAAAAGCGATCGTCACCCCGCGCTGCTCCTGAATCGTGGTGCTCGGCACGCCACCGGGGGGTCCCGCGACGCGCCTTAAAAGGGTGATCAACATGTCCGGGCGGTTCTACGCGATCAAGACGGCGGTTCGCGGATCACGAGCTCCGTAGAACCGACCGCCAACGCCGTCTCCGTCACCCTTCCGTCGGGCCATCGGACCTGCACCGCGGTCGCCGCTCCCGAAATACCGAGAACTTGCACGGCGTCGTCACTCGACCAGTAGCCGGAACCGGAGCGGATCTCCCGCGCCGGACCATAAGAACCGTCGTACACGATCCGGAGACGCGCACCGATCGCGGTCGGGTTCTCGAACGGCCCTTCGAGCACTACGCGCAGGCCAGGTCGTGCTCCGACGTTGTGGAAGAGCTTGGTCTCCGTGCCGTTCTGCGCCACGGCCAGATCGATCCGCGCGTCTCCGTCGAAGTCGGCGAACGCCGCACCGCGTTGGTCGCCGTAAACGATCAGGCCCGAGCGGTCCGCTCCGAGCGCGCGCAGGCTGCCGGTACCGTCACCGAGAAGCAGCAAAGCGCGACCCGCGTCGTACCGGGGCGTGAAACCCTCCGTCGGGAAGAAGTTCTGCGTGATGACGACATCCTCGTTGCCATCGCCATCGACATCGGCAATCCCAACGTGGTGGGCGGGCGCCAGCTGCGCTTCGACCGGCAGTGGGGATATCTCGAAGCTCCCGCCCCGATTCAGGAGAACGGTGTGCTCGAGCGTCTCCGCTCGCAGTACGAAGAAGCTCCCGGGATCGGCCCCGATCACCTCGGACAGCGTCGACTCTGCGTAGCTCCCGAAGCTGCTGACCCGCGAGCGCAGCGACGGGACCGCGGCGCGCGTCTGTTCATACCTCGCCAGTGGAAACAGCGGGCCTCCGTCATCGCGGGCGCGCGCCAAGAAGACCTCCCACGTACCGCTCCGGTCGACGTCTCCGTGCACCACGGTGAGGGGCCGTCCCGGTGACGTCACGAGTCGCGAGTTGAGTCCCTCGTTGGTCGCCACCAGATCCATGCGGCCGTCGCCGTCGAGGTCTCCGGCGGTGATACCCCGCCAGAGGCCGGTCAGCGAGGCCAAGCCCCATCGCTCCGTAACCTCCGTGAAGGTGCCGCCCTGATTCTCGAAGAGACGAATGGGGCCCCATTCGACCGCAAGCGCGAGGTCGGGGTCACCGTCGTCGTCGATGTCCGTGAACACGGCGCCGGAAACGAGTCCGAGATCCTTGAAGACCGCCTGCGCGGCATCGCGATACGTACCACCTTCGTTGATCAGCAGGCGGGACGTGGCAGGCAGCGGGTAGAACGCCGGGACCGTACGCCCTCCGACGAAGAGGTCGAGGTCCCCGTCCCCGTCCACATCGGCCTGGGCGAGTGGACCCACCGAGCTGAGGTGCGGCTCGGCGACCGCCTCCGGCGGCGACCCGCCGCGCCAGCCGATCCGCGCTACCCCGCTGAGGCTCCGCGCCTCTTCCGGCGAGGCGGCGTCGAAGCTCGTCCGGCCCACCAGCAGTGACACCGTACCGCCCTGCCAAGAGGGTAGGAGCGTCGTCTGGTCGTGGGCGGTCGTCCCCCCCAACACCGTCGTGAATTTCCCATCGTCGTTGCGCAGGACCGTAATCCGGCTCCCCTGCCCGGCCGCGATGATCAAGTCGGGGTCTCCGTCCCGGTCCACGTCGGCCCAGGTCACGCCAGGCCCCAGCCGGGACAATTCGTACGGCAGCAGCGGCTGCCGCTCGAAGTCCACGAACGGCCCTTCTACGTGCCGGTGCGCGATCAGGGCCGAAACGTCCTCGAAGATCCGGCTCTCAGGACGTTGCACCGCTACCTCCGGCGCGGGCCCTGCGCCGGCTTCGCGGATCTCGTACATCCGGTTCGCGCTCACCGAGATCCTGGTCATGCCGCCCGCGGGCCACATGACCTCGAGCATCATACTTTCGCCTGCGCCACCCGCGGCCGCTGCAGCGCCCGCGGCGAGGGTCACGAGGGTCTCCGAACCCGAGAGGTAGAGTCCGCCCGCCGTGATCTGCTTGTCCTGGGACGGTACCGGGGAACCAGCGCCGCCCCCACCGAGGAGCCGCACCAGGGCGCCGACCGCCTGCGTATTGGGGGCGTCCCCGACGAGGCGCACCGCCACGCGGGCCCCCACAGCGTCGTTCCTCAGGAGCAACGGGGGCATGTTGAGGCGATTGAGCACGACGTCGAGGTCTCCGTCTCCGTCGAGGTCCCCGGTCGCGATCCCGTGCGAAACATCGCTTCCCTGCGAGAAGCCCCACGCTTCGCCGACCTCCTCGAACGTCAGGTCGCCCTGATTGCGGAACGCTCGGTTCCGCGTCGGCAGGTTCGGATAGAGCGACTTCGCCTCGTTCCACGTAACCGAGCCACGTAGTCGGGTGACGCGCTGGAGCGCGTCTCCGTCCCTCATGTCCCGGCCGTGCCCGTTCGCCACCAACAGGTCCTCGAATCCGTCCAGGTCCACGTCGAGAAAGAGGCTCCCCCACGTCCACTCCGAGCCATCAACGCCGGCCATCTCGGCAATCTGGGCCCACGTGCCGTCGCCGCGTCCGAGAAAGAGCGTGTTACGGCCCGCTTGGGGGCGATCGGCGATTCTTCCTGGAGGCTTTTGGAGCGCGGCGTGCAGAGGGACCTGCGCCAATCTCCGCGCCGGGTCTGAGCTCAGCATATCAGCAACGAAGAAGTCGACGTGCCCGTCCCGGTTCACGTCCGAGAAGTCGACGGACATCGACGCGTGGCTCTGAGTGCGCAACGCGAACGGATCGACGAGCCGAAACGTGCCCGAACCGTCGTTGAGCCAGAGGTAGTCCGGATCGTCGAAGTCGTTGCACACGTACAGATCCACGTCGCCGTCGCCATCCACGTCGTAGAAGCGCGCCGCGAGGCCGAAGTCGTCGACGTCGCGCGTCAGCCGAGCACCATCGGCATCGAGGAAGCGTCCCCCGGTCCATGACACGGGCTCGAAGCGACCAGTACCGTCGTTCAAGTAGAGGCGATCCGGGTCCGCCTGCTCCACCGCGATCTCGACACCGTCGCGTGTCTCGAGTCGGAAGTGTTGCTGGAATTCCTCGGTGATCCGGCGCTCACCATCCTGCTCGACGACCAGATCGACCGACGCCCGCTCGTACGGCCGCAGGACGTCGGCGGCACTCTCGACCTTGTAGTTCGCCACATAGAGGTCGAGGTCACCGTCCCCGTCGACGTCCGCGAAGGTCGCAGTCGTGCTGCCGAAGGCCGAAGTGAGCCCAGCGGCATCGGTGACGTCCTCGAACGAGCCGTCCCCACGGTTCCGGAAGAGAGCGTTAGGACCTCCGAGCGCAGTGACGAACAGGTCCAGATGACCGTCACCGTCGACGTCCGCGAACGAGGCCCCCGTCGAGTAGCGGCCCGGCGCTCCCACACCGGCCGCCTCGGTCACGTCCTCGAAGCGCCAACCACCCAGGTTTCGGTACAGCGCGTTGACGCCCTCGAGGCGTGCAAAATAGAGGTCGGGCCGTCCATCACCGTCGTAGTCGCCGATCGCGACACCCGACCCCACGAGCAGGTGATCGTGCTCCATCGCGGCGGCCGCCGACAGCCGATTCTCGAAGGCCACACCGGTCCGTCGACCTGGCATCGCGGTGAAGCCGGGCCCTCCCCGTCTCGGCACCGTGAGCTCCCGCCATCGATACCCGTCCGCCTCCCTCCATTCGCGTGGGACCTCGGGTGCGCAACCTCCGACAGCGAGGATCAGCAGCAAGGTCGCACGCAGCGCCCTCAACGTCATGTCATCCTCGATTGTCTTTCGGCGTAAAGGAACTTGAGGGTATTCGCGGGCGACGGGTCGTACGGCGCGTGCTCGTGTCGTCCTAATCCACCCGCCCGAACCGAAAGCGTTCCCATGAAACGCGTCTCCTACCCTTTGGCTGGTCTGACGGTGTGCCTCGTCCTCGCGTCGGCAGTGGGCGAGGGGCTCGCCGCGCAGTCCCAGACGACATCCGCGATTCGAGGCATCGTCCTCCAGGTGGACGACACGCCACTCACCGAAGTGACCATAACCGTTCGGCATGTTCGAACGGGCGTCGAGAAGTTGGCGATCACGAACACGGCCGGTCGATTCTTGGTCCTGCTCCTGCAGCCCGGCGGACCGTACGAGCTCTCCGCCTCACACCTCGGATACGCCGACCTGAAGCTCGAGGGCATCCAGCTGCAGGTCGGCGAGACACAGACGCTGGTGTTGTACCTGAGCGAACAGGCGATCGAGGTCGCGGGCATCGCGGTGAACGTCGAGCGAGCCGAGATCTTCAACCCCGGCCAGGTCGGGCCCGCCACCCTGCTGAACGAGCGCGTCGTCGAGTCGGTGCCGATCCTCTCGCGCGACGTCATGGAGCTAGCCAACCTGTCACCGCTCGTGACGACCACGGCGAACGGTGGCTTCTCGATCGCGGGCCAGAACGACCGCTACAACCAGGTGCTCATCGACGGGGTGACCCACAAGGACCCGTTCGGGCTTACCGCGAGTGGCGTCCCTGGTGGCCAAGCCGGCGCCAAGATGCTGCCCATCGATGCCGTGGCCCAGTTCCAGATCATGGTCGCGCCCTTCGACGTCCGCCTCTCGGGCTTCGCCGGCGGGGTGATGAACGCCATCACCAAGGTAGGCACCAACGATTGGCACTTCCGAGGCTTCGCGGTCGGCCGTAACGAGGCGCTCATGGGTGACCTCAGCCTCCCGACCGGCCTCGTGGAGGCGTCGGGCGTGGACCGGTCACTGTTCGGGTTCAGCGCGGGCGGACCGATCGTTCGGGACCGGGTACACTTCTACATCTCGACCGAGTTCGAGGAGCGGGGCAAACCCCCCACGGGCTTCAACCTCGTGCGCGACGATCCGGCGGTCATCCAGATCTCGCCGGAATCGATGGGCGCTTTCCAAGACTTGTTCGAGGGTTCGTTCGGCGTAGACACGGGACTCGGCGGCCCGTACACGCTCAACCAGGAGCTCGCGAATATCTTCGCACGTGTCGACGCCTCTCTGGGCGGCGGCCACCGGTTGACCGCGCGCAACGTATTCGCCTGGGCGCAGAACGACGAGACGCCGAACCGCACGGCGTTCGAGCCGTACGAACTGTCATCGAACGCGATCCTCCGGGAATCGGCGACGAACACCGCCTCGTTCCAGCTCTTCTCAGAGATGGGAAATGGAGGGGGGAACGAGCTCGAGCTGTCGGTCCAGCGGACCACTGATCAAACAACGCCGATGAGCTCCTTCCCCCAGGTCGAAGTGGATCTCAACAGTCCGGTCGGTGACGGCCTCGCGTTCACCCGTGCCGTGCGGGCCGGCGCGCACTTCTTCGCGCAGGCGAACGATCTCGAGCAAACCAGCTTCCGCCTCACCGACACGTTCACGCTTCCGACCGAACGGGGGAGTACGTACACCTTCGGCATCACCGGCGCGCTGAACAGCATCCGACACGAGTACCTGCCGGGCGCGCTCGGAGACTACTTCTTCGCGAGCATACGCGACGTGGCGAACAACGCGCCGCAGCGGTACCAACGGACCGTACTGCAGCCGGGTCAGGATCCGGCAATCAATTTCTCGGTGCTGGAAGTCGGCGGATACGTGCAGAACGAGATCGACGCCGGCAAAGGGCTGACGATGCGTTTCGGCATGCGCGTCGACATTCCCTACTTGCTCGACAAGCCCGCGTACAACAGCGAGTTCGACGAGCTGTTCGGCTTCGACACGTCGACGCCGCCGTCGGGGCAGATCCTGATCTCGCCGCGCTGGGGCTTCAATTGGCAAAGCGAGGGCCGGCGCACCACTCAGGTTCGCGGCGGCGCCGGATTCTTTACCGGGCAACTGCCGTACGTGTGGCTCTCCAACGCCTTCCACAACAACGGCCTCCGCTCCATCACCGAGGTCTGCACGGGCCGCTGGACGGACGACCCATTGACCGGAAATACCGCTCCGGGATTCGACGCGGCCAACACCCCGGACGGGTGCGTCAACGGGCCCCCGATCACGGTTCGCCCGGTTACCGTCTTCGACCCCGACTTCAAATATCCGCGCTACATCAAGTTCTCGTCGATCGTCGATCACGAATTGACCGATCGCCTGAGCGGATCCCTCGGGTTCCTGTTCAGCATGGCGCGAAAACAGGTGTCTATCGAGGAGATGAACCTCGACGGTCCCAGCGGTCCTCTTGGGCCGTTGGAGGGATACGGGGGCACCGAGCGCGCCCACTTCGGCGATCCCTCTCCCGACGGGTTCACACCGAACCGCAAACATCCGGAGTACGACCAGGTCCTTCTGGTCACGAACAAAGGCAACGACTGGACGTACTCGTTGAGCGCGGAGGCCCGCGGCTTCATCACGGAAGAGCTGGCGTTCCAGGGCGGATACGCGTACGCGCGCTCTTTCGACAAGCAGAGCCTGACGTCGGTCGACATGATCTCCAACTTCGGGTTCAACGCGACCGAGGGAAACCCGAACTCCCCGCTGCTGACCGCGTCGAACTTCGACCGTCCACACAAGTTCGTAGTATCGGTCTACGGGCGGCCGTTCCCCAGCCTGACGGACACCGAATTCTCCCTGCTCTACACGGGACAATCTGGCCTACCGTTCTCCTACGTGTATCGCGGGGACCTCAACGGCGACGGGTATCCGGCGCTCGGCCCCGCGTTCGACCGCTTCAACGACCTGATCTACGTGCCCAACGTCGCTTCCGAGCTGCCCTCCGGATTCGCTACCCTCGCGCTACTCTCCACCGCGTTGGTGCGTGACCCGTGCCTGAGCGCCCACAAAGGAGAGATCCTTCGGCGAAACGACTGCCGGGCACCGTGGGAACACCGCCTCGACCTGCGAGTGACGCACTCGATCCAGGCGGGGAGCGCGACGGTCCGCTTCGAGGCCGACATGATCAATCTGCTGAACTTCATCAACTCCGACTGGGGCAGCATCCAGTCCATTCGCAGCAACGTCCCTTTGCTCGAGCCCGAAGGCCGGGAGCAGAGCTTCGGCGGCGTGGGAGAGCTGTCGTCACGGTGGGCGGGCGGGGCCTTGCCCGCGCGCGACGAGGATGGGAGACTAGTACCTCCGGATCCCTGGTCGGTGCTCACTCCCGATTCACAGTGGCAGGCGCAGCTCGGCATCCGCGTTACCCTGGGAGGCAGCCGGCGGTAGGATTCGCGGGACGAGGTCGAAGTCCTGGGCAAGGAGGACGCATGAGAAGCCGACACACACCCGCAGACCGAGCTCTTCTAAACGGGATCGTGACGGCGTTTCTTGTGCTGCTCGCCGCCGAATCGGCGCACGCGGAGGAGCGCGCGGCCAACCTTCTCGGTTACGTACGAGACCTCCAGACCAGCCGGCCAGTCAGCGGTGCATCCGTCACGCTGGAGTCGATGAGCACGGTGAGGAGCACGAACGAGTTGGGCTTCTTCACGTTCACCGACGTGCCGCTCGGCGTACACTTCCTCGTGATCGAGGCCCTCGGGTACGAAGAGCGACGCGTCCAGGTTTGGCTTACCGAAGACCGGAGTTATGAGACGGAGGTTCTTCTCGGCGCGGAGCCCGTCGAGCTCGAGGGCTTGACGGTGCATGTGATCCCGCGGCGTACCTTCAACGAGCTCCGTGATCTCGATATCCGTCTGGAGCGTGGCTTCGGTCGATTCATACTTCGCAAAGAGCTGGAGGAGCGGGGCGGCAACCTCATCACCCTCATTCAGGGGATGCCCGGGGTTCGCGTCCAAGGCAGCGGTGGCACGATGTCGAACCGGACGGTGATCCTACGGCGTGCGCTCCACATCACTTCCCCGGCTCCGGGGGTCCTCGCCATCGAGAGCTGCTACCCGGCGATCTTCGTAGATGGCCGCCGCTTCAGCCGCAGGGCTTCGTTGGGCGATCAGCCCACGGATTTGACCGAGTTTCTGGCGTCGGACATGGACGTGGTAGAGGTGTACTCGGGCACGTCGGTGCCGGCCATCTTTGGCGGAGGGGACGCCGCGTGCGGCGCGATCCTCATCTGGACGCGCCGCGGTCCCGCGCGAAGTGGGCGTAGGAACTAGCAGCCCGTGGTAGAAGTACAGTGGGCCGCGCGCAGGGGTCTCGCGAGACCTGGAATAGGCACGACGACGAGTCGTAGTTGTTCGGGCACCGCCGCCGAAGGCGGTGGTCCGAGGAGGAGAAACGACCTCCAGGGCCGCGACCCCCCTGCGCCCGACACCATGTGTGGCATCACTGAACAGTGCGTGGGTTACGGTGGCACGGCCCCATCTCCGTCGTTGGCGCGCCTAGCCGTAGCGACGGCTATGGCGTCGTCGCACCGCCTAGGACCTGCGGCCGTGCCACCGTAACGCGGCCCGCTGTACTTCTACCACGGGCTGCTAGGCGGGGTGCTCCGCATGGAGCCGCCGAGTCAAAGGCACCGCCGAATCGTCCAGCCGTCGGGTCCGCGTTCGGCCGAGCACCGATAGCGATACCAGATCCGCTGGTTCTCCCGGAGGGTCGCTGTCACCCGAGCGAGATTCGGCGTCACCCACTGTGGGTGACTGATCCCGAGCGCGATGGCACGAGCACCGGAATCCACGAGTACCTCGGATAGATCCTCGCCCCACCGGCAGGCCGAGATCGGAAGCACCCGGGGCCGCACCTGACGGAGCCGGGACAGCAAAGAAGCGGGTGGATCCATGTCCTCGCTCCTGGCCGCCAACGCGGTCGCGATCCGGTCCCTGCGTCCGGCCTGCTGGCCCACGACGAGACAGATCGCCTCCGGCTGGCCGAGATACTCCGAGGGCTCGTAGTGCTCGGCGATGTACCGCACCGCAGCGATCTGCACTGCCTGGGTCTCCCGGGCCGCAATGCGCCCCCCCCATACGTCCTGACTGGTGGCACACGCACCCAAAGCGATCAAGCAGAGTGTGGTCAGCCGCTTCATCGATCCTCCTGTCGACGCCCGGTCACACAAACAATACGCCGAGTTGCGCTCGAAGTTGCCGCGCTAGCTCGGAACTACCCTCGCCGAGACGATGGCGTCCCCCTGCTCAATGACGTCGACGACGTCCATGCCGTCGGTGACCCAGCCGAAGGCCGTATAGCCACGATCGAGGTGCAGCTGCCGCGAGTGCGTGATGAAGAACTGGCTGTTCTCAGAATCACGGAACCCGAGATTGGCCATGCCGATGACGCCGGACCAGAACGGGAGCTGCGTGACCTCGGTGCGGATGGTGAAGCCGGGGTCGCCTGTGCCGTCGTGACCCACGACGTCGCCGCCCTGCGCCATGAAGTTCGGGAGGACGCGGTGGAACGGCACACCGTCGTAGTGCCCCCCCTGCGCTAGTCTGGCGACGGTCTGCACCGTGAGCGGCGCTTCTTCGGTCAGAAGCCGGACGGTGATCGTGCCTCTGGTCGTTTCCAGCACCAGGCTCGGGCTCCTGCCCAGTCCTTGCAGGAACTCCCAGTCGATCCTCCGGGCGTCCGGAAGCAGCACGGACGAGCCCTCGCGTTGAGCCGGCCCGTCTGAAGCTTCCGCGGGCAACGGGACATGGAATCCCCTGGAGGCGAACTCGGTAGACTCCAGCCCACGTCGTGCGGCCGCCGCGACCTCGGGCCGAGGGTCTTCGATTACGGCCCTGAAGAGGTCGAAGTACAGGTCATGAGTCTCCGGGGACCGTCGGTCACTCATCCAACGTCGGAGAAGCGCCGCGGCCGCGGCCGTGGCGGTGCGCTCCGACGGATCGCGAGCGGCCCGAGCGATGCGCGTGACTGCCTCCTCTCCAGGCATGTACGACAGCACCTCGAGGCCGACCGCCCACCGCCTGTCATCACCCGGCTCGGTGGCATCCACCCATGTTACGATGGCGTCGATCCGGTCCATCTGGGCGAGTTGGATCATCAGCTCACGGACGCGCTGGAGACGGTCGGGGTTCGTCTCGATCCACTGTTCGATGTGGGGCACCAGAGCCTGGTCCAGGGCGTCTTTGGTCAGCACCCGTACAGCCGAGAACGACACCTGCGGTGACGGGTCGTCTAGGGCGTCCACGAGCACCTGCGCGCTCGTGGTGAGTGGGTCGAGTCCCGCGATCGCGTTGCTGCGGGTCCGCCAGTCCCCTGCCTCGGTCGCCCAATGCCTCAGCCGCTCGCCGTCGAGAAAGTCGTGGAGCCTGCCCAGACCCAGGACCAGATGCATCGCAGCCGGATCCTCCAGCGTATACGTATCGAGAGCTTGGCGGAGAAAGAGCGCGCGGGTGGCCCAGAAATCGATTCCCGATGCGAGACTGAAGTAACTCGACGCGGCCAACCGCACCGAAGAGTCTTCGTGAGTCAGATTCTCGATGAGGTGGCCCCTCAGTCCTTCGTGGCGGACTCCATACACGCCACCGAGAACCGCCAGCGCTCGAGTGCGGTCCGCTTCTTCCCGGGGCGGCACATCAGCCGCGAGTAGCGCGTCCGCCGCCTCCGCGGTTCCCATGTGACCCAGCGCTTCGATGAGCCTCGAGCGAACGGTGGCATCCCGTTCCGCGGACAGTGCGCCGGAGAGCGCTCCGGCAGTCGCCGGATCGCCGACGCGTCCGAGCGCGAACGCCACATCCCGTCGTACCTGGGCCTCCGGGTCGTCGAGTACGGGCAGAAGCGCAACGACGGATTCGACGGCCTGAAGGGACGCGAGTGCCATCGCGGCGCGGGCGCGGACCTCGGGACGCCCGGCCTGCAAACGCTCCATGACGCCGTACATGTCGCGCTGAATGCCGAGCTCCACGACCGCCTGCAGCTCAGCGTCCGCGAGCAGGCCGTCGCTCGACCTCGTCGATGAAGGGAGCGAGGGTCCGGCGTGACACGCCGCCGCGCCGAGGAGCATGCACAGAATCGGGGCCAACCACCGGCGAGCTCCTGGTCGCATCCTGCGAGTCCCAGCCATCCTACAACCCACCCTCTTCGAGCAGCTTCTCGACTTCTGTCGCCTCTACGAAGAAATCGCCCAGCGCGGTTCCGGCGTCGGGCGTATGCCAGTCCGAACCGCCGCTCATGAGCAACCCGGAGGTTCGGCAGATACGCTCATAGCGAAGCATGTCATGGCGCTTGTGTGACGGTCGGTACACCTCGAGGCCACGCAGGCCGGCACGCACGAGCTCCGGCAGCAGCGCATCGACTAAATCTCCCGGCGGATGGGCCCAGACGGGAAGTCCATCCGCTTCGAGAATCAGCTCGACGGCGTCCACCGGCGTGAGCAGGCGCGTCGGAACGAACGCGTCGCTGCCGTCGCCGATGAGGGTGTCGAACGCCCCATGGACCGACGCGACGTGCCCGGCCGCCACCAAGGCTCTCGCCAGGTGAGGTCGACCGATCGCAACGCGGTCGGGGCCGGCCTCGGCCTCGACTTGCTCGAAGGTGATCTCGATCCCGCTCGCGGTGAGTCGCTCCACCATCTCGTGCATGCGCTCGACGCGCCGGCTGGTCGCTCGCGCGCCGTGCGCGATCATCGCGCTTGCTTCGAGATCGACGAAGTAGCCGAGCACGTGCACGTCACGATCCTGGTGCGTCGAGCTGACCTCGAGAGCGGGAATGACTTGCACTCGCACTTTTGCTCCAACGGCGGACGCGGTCGCGAAGGCCGCCGTCGTGTCGTGGTCCGAGACCGCGATTACATCGAGCCCGCCCTTCGCCGCTCCCCGCACCACGGCCTCGGGCGACCACGCGCCGTCGGAAGCAGTGGTGTGGATGTGAAGGTCGAGCTTCATGCGGAGGGTCCGTCACTCACGAAAGAATTCAGCCGTCGCCATCGTCCGCGAATACGATCGCTTCGGCCGGAATCTGCTCGGGCGGCTCATCGCCGGCGTACTCGGTCAATAGCGTCACCCGGTCGCGCTCGACCTTGAGCACGCCAGCGGCCACGTAGAACGAGTTACTGCCGCCACCCGGCCGGTCGATCTTCAGCTCGCCGGCTCCGATCAGCGTCAACATCGGCGCGTGACCCCGCAAAATCCCGACCTGTCCGTCCCACGCCGGCGCCACTACCGCGGACGCCTCGCCTTCGAAGACGATGCGATCCGGAGAGACTACACGAACTTCTAGCATACCGTCGGCCACGAGCTAGTGTCCTTTCCCAGAAGTTGGGCGTGCACCGAGGGTGCCGAGGCGCCGCGACCACTCGCCTTTCGGCGAGCGGTGCCCCAAGGCGCGACGACGAGTAATAGCAGGGCTATTGCGAGGACATGCAACGCGGCTAGGGTGGATGCATCGGTGCCCGAATGCCGGCGAACTTCTGGGACAGGACACTAACCCTCCTTCTCCAGGCGTTCGCCCTCTGCGATGACATCTTCGATGCTGCCCTGCATGTAGAACGCCTGCTCCGGCAGGTGGTCGAACTCCCCGGCAGCAACGCGCTCGAAGGACTCGATCGTGTCGTCGAGTTTCACGTACTGCCCGGGTGTACCGGTGAAGACCTCGGCGACGACGAACGGCTGCGAGAGGAAGCGCGCGATCCGGCGCGCGCGGCCCACGATGACCTTGTCCTCCTCGGTGAGCTCGTCCATTCCGAGAATCGCGATGATGTCCTGGAGGTCCTTATACCGCTGCAGGATCGCCTGCACGTCGGTCGCGACCTTGTAGTGCCGCTCACCCACGAACTGGGGGTCCATGATGCGCGACGTCGAGTCCAGCGGGTCCACCGCCGGGTAGATGCCCTGCTCCGAGATCGCGCGCGACAGAACCGTCGTCGCATCGAGGTGCGTGAACACCGCCGCCGGCGCTGGGTCGGTGAGGTCGTCCGCAGGCACGTAGATCGCCTGCACCGACGTGATCGAGCCCGACGCAGTCGAAGTGATACGCTCCTGCAACTCGCCCATCTCTGTCCCGAGCGTGGGCTGATACCCCACCGCCGACGGCATGCGACCGAGCAGCGCGGACACCTCGGAACCTGCCTGCGTGAAGCGGAAGATGTTGTCGATGAAGAGCAGCACGTCCTGCCCTTCGACGTCACGGAAGTACTCAGCGATGGTGAGGCCCGAGAGGCCGACGCGCAGACGGGCTCCCGGCGGCTCGTTCATCTGCCCGTAGACCAGCGCCGTCGAGTTGAGCACGCCCGATTCCTTCATCTCGAGCCAGAGGTCGTTGCCTTCGCGCGTGCGCTCACCCACGCCACAGAACACCGAACGTCCGCCGTGCTCCATCGCGATGTTGTTGATGAGTTCCATGATGATGACGGTCTTGCCGACACCGGCACCCCCGAACAAGCCAGTCTTTCCGCCCTTTACATAGGGAGCCAGCAGATCCACGACCTTGATGCCCGTCTCGAAGATCTCGGTCTTCGGCTCGAGCTGGTCGAAGCTCGGGGGCGGACGGTGGATCGGCCAGCGCTCGACCTCGGCACCCTCTCCCCCGACTGGGCCCATCTCGTCCACGGGCTCGCCCAGCACGTTCAGGATGCGTCCGAGCACGGGCTCACCGACCGGAACGGTGATGGGACTGCCGGTATCGACGACCTCCATGCCACGCGTCACGCCGTCCGTGGACGACATCGACACCGCGCGGACCTGTCCGCGTCCGATGTGCTGTTGCACCTCCGCGACGAGCTCGATCTCCTGACCCGCCTCGTTCGTCGTCTGGAGACTCAGCGCGTTGTAGATGTCGGGGAGGTCCTCGGCGGCGAACTCAGCGTCGAGCACCGGTCCGATGACCTGTACGATTCTTCCAATACCGTTGTCAGCCATGATGTGCGTGGTTTCCCTACTCGAGGGCAGCGGAGCCGCCGAGGATCTCGGCGATCTCCTGCGTGATCTGGCCCTGGCGGGCTCGGTTGTATGTGCGCGTGAGGTGCTCGAGCACATCTCCGGCGTTGTCCGTCGCGCTCTTCATCGCGGTCCTGCGCGCACCCTGCTCCGCGGCCGCGTTCTCCACCAAAGCGGTGTAGACGGCGTTGCGGATGTACGCCGGAAGAATCCGCTCGAGAATCATGTCCCCACTCGGAGAGAGGATGTAGACGTCGGCGGACGAAACCTCACCCTCCGCCTTGATCGGCAGCAGGTCTCTCGTATGCGGCGGAGTCGACATCGCCGACTTGAACTTCGAGCTGACCAGATAGACGGCGTCGACCTCACCGCTCTCGAATCGGTCGCGGATGGGAGCGATGAGCGACTCTGCATCGTCCACGGTGGGATAGTCACCGATGTCGGTGCGCTGGGTGAGCATCTCTACGCCGCGGAAGCGGAAGTAGGCGATGCCCTTCTTGCCCGCCACGTGCAGCTCGGTCCCGATACCCCGCCCACGCAGATCCTCCATGAGTTTCCGCGCTTTCTTGATCAGGTTGGCATTGAAGCCACCCGCGAGTCCGCGGTTCGCGGTGCACAGCAGAATCGCCGCGCGCTCGGTCTTTTCCGGCAGCCGCAGGATCGGGTATTTCTCAGACAGCGCCGGCGAGTAAAGCCCCTGCACGATCTCGTGCAAAGCTTCGGCATACGGCTGGGCGGCGCGCACCCGATCGGTCGCCCGCTTGAGCTTGGAGGCCGCAACGAGCTCCATCGTGCGCGTGATCTGTCGAGTGTTCTCTACCGACTTGATCCTGCGCTTGACATCGCGAGAGCCAGCCACGTCGTCTCGTTCTCTCGGTTGGCGGGGCTAGGCCGAGGCCGCGGCCGTGGACTGTTCGGCTGCGAACGCCTCGTTATAGCTCTCGATCGCGGCAACGAGCCGCTCCTCGAGATCTTCATCCATCTCGCCGCTCTCACGCAGCTCGTCGAGCACGTCCTGATGCTTGGCGGCCATGTCCTGATGGAAGCCGAGCTCCCACTGGCGGACCTTCTCCACCTCAAAGTCGTCGAGGAAGCCGTTGGTCACGGCGTAGATCACCGCGACCTGACTTTCGACCGGCATCGGCTGGTATTGGGGCTGCTTGAGCATCTCAACGGTGCGTGCGCCACGAGCCAGTTGGCGCTGTGTCACCGCGTCCAGGTCGGATCCGAACTGGGCGAACGCCTCCAACTCACGGTACTGCGCGAGGTCGAGCCGCAGACGGCCGGCGACCTTCTTCATCGCCTTGATCTGCGCCGCACCACCGACGCGCGATACCGAGATACCGACGTTCACGGCGGGCCGCACACCGGAATAGAACAGATCGGGCTCGAGGAAGATCTGACCGTCGGTGATCGAGATCACATTGGTCGGGATGTAGGCCGAAACGTCCCCACCCTGCGTCTCGATGATCGGCAGCGCGGTCAGCGAGCCGCCACCCTGGTCGTCGGCCAGCTTCGACGCGCGCTCGAGCAGCCGCGAGTGGAGGTAGAACACGTCCCCCGGATACGCTTCACGTCCCGGAGGACGGCGGAGGATCAGCGAGAGCTGGCGGTACGCCTGTGCCTGCTTCGAGAGGTCGTCGTATACGACGAGCGTGTGCTTGCCCTGCCACATGAAGTGCTCGGCGAGCGCGGTCGCCGCGTACGGCGCGATGTATTGCAACGGTGCGGGATCGGACGCGCTCGCCAATACGATGATCGTGTACTCCATCGCTCCGCGCTCACGCAGCGTCTCCACGACACTCCGGACCTTACCCGCCCGTTGCCCGATGGCACAGTAGATGCAGATGACGTCGGTGTCCTTCTGGTTGATGATCGTGTCGATCGCCACGGCGCTCTTGCCCGTACCGCGGTCGCCGATGATCAATTCGCGCTGACCGCGACCGATCGGGATCATCGAGTCGATGGCCTTGATGCCCGTCTGCAGCGGCTCGTGGACGGGCTGCCGCTTGACGATACCCGGCGCGACGATATCGATCTGGCGAGCGCCCTCGATGCCGTCGATCGGGCCCATTCCGTCCTGCGGACTACCGAGCGCGTCCACGACCCGCCCGAGATACCCGGCGCCGACGGGGACCTCCAGTACGCGGCCGGTGCGCCGCACCTGGTCACCCTCGTGCAGACCGGTCCACTCACCCATGATTACGGCGCCGATGTTGTCCTCTTCGAGGTTCAGCGCGAGCGCAGTCACGGTCTCTCCGGTGGCCGCTGCCGTGATCTCGAGCATCTCCGACGCCATCGCTTTCGTGAGGCCGTAGATGCGAGCGATCCCGTCCTTCACTTCGAGGACTTCACCGATCTCTTCGGCCTGGAGGTCCTCTTCGTACTTCTCGATCTCCTTGAGAAGGACGTCCTTGATCTCGCTGGCGCGAAGCTGGGAGTCGTTGGCCATCTTCTATTTGGTCCTAGGTATTGGGATCGGATCAGGCGTCGGCGGGGCCACCAGCCGCCGCGGGCAACTGCGCCCGCAGGAGGCGACGACGCATTCCGTCCAGGCGCCTACGAATCGATCCGTCGTAGATCGTGTCACCCGTGCGTACGACGAGTCCCCCGATGATCTCTGGCTTCACCCGGATGTGAGGGATCACTCTTGTTCCGAGCGCGCCCGAGAGGCGTTCAGCAATCATTTGCGTTGTGGCATCATCGACCTGACGTGCCACGGTCACCTCCACGTTTTCCCGACCCAAGTGGTCGTCGAGCAGAAGGTGGTACCCCCGCGAGATGTCACGTAGGAGGCGTTGGCGCCGCTTGTCGATCGTCACCATCACGAAGTTCACGACGTGCTTCGGCAACGCTTCTCCGAACGCGCGTCGGACGACGACCTTCTTGTCTTCGTCATCGATGCGCGGAGTCTCGAGGAAGAGGCGGAACTTCGGATTCTCCTCGATGATGCGGGCGACGGTGGCGATCGCGACCCCGTACGACTCCACACCGTCGTGGCGACGCGCCAGCTCGAAGAGCGTCTCCGCGTAGTTCTTGGCGACGGTTTCGTCTCTCACGCCTGCGCTCCACGGGAATCCCCGAGCTCGTCCAGGTAGCGCTCGACGAACTCACGATCCTTGGCCTGGTCGAGCCTCTCCCGCATCAGTTGCGACGCCGCAGCCAACGCGAGCTCCACCGACTCCTTTCTGAGCATGTCGAGCGCCGCGTCGCGCTCACGCCCGATTTCGGCGCGGGCCCGCTCGACGATCGTTTTACCCTCGGATCGAGCCTTCTCTTCGATGTCCTTGCGGACGTTCTCGCCAGCGGCCTTGCCTTCGGCGATCAACTCGTTGGCCTGCCGCCGCGCGTCCATGAGCTGCTCACGGTGCTGCTCGAGCAGACCCGCGGCCTCTGCATTGCGTTGGGCAGCCTCGTCGAGCGCGGCCTGGATACCTTTCTCCCGCGCGTCGACCGCGGCCAGGATGGGGCCCCAGGCGGTCTTGGACAGAATCAGCAGCAAGCCGGCGAAGATGATCAGCGTCCATACGCTCAGGCCTGTGTTGATATCGAAGAGGCCTCCACCGCTTTCCTCGCCAGCTCCCTGGGCCCACAGCGGGCCCGGCAGCGCGGCTAGAAGCGATAGTGCGACCGGCAAAATTCGAGTGGCTCTCATCGTGATCTCCATCGATTCCCTGAAGTCATAGGCTCGCGCCAACGAGCCGGTCGCCGCCGTGCCCGAGAGGGGGCTGCGGGACCCGACCTAATTGAACTTGTACAGGATCGTGATAACGAGAGCGAACAGCGCCGCTCCTTCGACCAGCGCCGCAAGGATGATCGCAGCCGTCTGGATCGCAGCGGCGGCCTCGGGCTGACGCGCGATACCCTGGGTCGCGCCGTAACCGATCAGACCGATGCCGATACCCGCGCCGATGATCACGAGTCCGATGCCGATACCGGCACCGAAGAGACCTCCCCAAGCCTGCGCGGCCTCTGCGTCCATGGCGACGTTCTGAAAGATGGCCAGCATTCCGTGCAACATGTCGGTTTTTCCTTGAAAGGTTGTCTAACGCATTCCCATCAATGCGCGTGGCGGATCAGACCGATGAAGACTGTGGTCAGCATCGCGAAGATGTATGCCTGGAGGAAGGCCACGAAGACCTCGAGAAGCATCACGCCGAGCAACATGCTCAACGACCCACCCGCGATCATGAACTTCCCGATCGGGAGGTGCGCGAACAGGAAGATCATCCCGATGAGCGACAGGACGAGCGAGTGCCCGGCCGTCATATTCGCAAAAAGTCGGATCATCAGCGCGAACGGCTTGGTCAGCTTCCCCATGACTTCCACTGGCGTCATAATCAGCATCAGGACGGCTTGGCCCGCCTTCGGAAGCCCGGGCGGGGCGTAGAAGATCGTCCCCATATAGCCCCTGAATCCCAACGCCCGCATCCCTGAAATCTCGACGACAACGAAGGTCACGAGGGCGAGCGCAGCCGTGACGTTGATGTTTCCGGTCGGCGTCGCGCCGAACGGGATCACTCCGACCAGGTTCATGGTCAAGATGAAGAAGAAGAGCGTCAGGATGTACGGCGTGTACGAGTCCGCCCCGTGCCCGATGTTGCGGCGGACGACCTCATCCCGGAAGTAGATGACCAGCGCCTCCATCGCGTTCGGGAGGCCTCTCGGAGCGCTGTCCGTATACCGGTTCCGCATGGCGTAACCGATCGGGATGAAGACCAACAGCAGCAGGATCGCGGCTACCAGAAGAAAGACCCCGTGCTTCGTCGGGGAGAGGTCGAGCTCCAGCGCACCGATGTGGAACGGCTCCCACTGCGGCAAGTGCCACACCCACCCGCGTCCGAGGATCTCGAGCTCGATCTCCTTGCCGTCGCGGAGGTGGTGCATGAGCCACTCCCCGAGGTCGGGCGTGGCATTCTCCTGGAGTCTCACGTCAGCTCGTCTCTCTCGCGGCAGCTTTGAAGTACAGCGGCTCGAGTAGCAGAAGCCCGAAGAGGAAGCCAGCGAGGGCCAGCAGTAGCGCGATCGACCCCTCGACGCCCCGACTGATCGTCAGGAACGCGACGAGCCCCACGACCGCCATGCGCAGCGCGGCACCGCCCATCCAGACCCCGAGAAAACCGTTCGGCTTGCCCCGGAATCGCATGAGCGCGGCGAACGAGACCCACTGGACCGGCAATGCCACCGCGGCCGCGATCAGCATCCCGAGCCGACTCGCCGAATCGAGGAATGGCCACAGCACGAGGATCACTACGGCGACGCCCGCGGCGCTCGCACCGGCGTACCTGGCCTCTCCGCTCATCGCGGGCCGTTCTCTCGCTGCCTGGGTTCGATCACGATGTGGTAGTACAGACTGTAGAAACCTGCGCCCGCGCCCACGGCCGCTCCCACGAGCATGAGGAACGGCGTCGTGCCGAGCTTGGAGTCCAACCACGCTCCCCCACCCAGGAAGAGCAGGATCGAAAGCGCAAAAGCCAAACCAAGGCCCATATGCCGACCGGACGCCCGCACGATTTCCCGGGGGTCACTGCGCTGCTCGTCTCCGGCCACAGCCCTGCTCCCTGGCGACGGGCACGCCGAGCCCAAAACGGACTCGCCACCCGCCATAGCCAGCATAAAATACCGCTTGTGAAAAAAAGCGCAAGCGGAATTCAGGCGCGTTCGACACTGCGAAGAGCGCTTGACGTGTGAAAAAACATCCTCCTATCTTCGCAGCCATGACAACCTCTTTGGCAACCCACGAATCCCGCCATGAACACCCGGATCTGTGAGAGGGCATCCGGGTATTTTGAGGGACTGCCTCAGCAAGTAGAGTCCACACACTACGAGTTTACCGGCCCGGCGGCCCCCAGCGAGCGACCAGCGTCGCCGGCCCAGGACAGGCATGACAACCACCCCACAGAGTGCGGTCCTCGACCGAGATCTGGAGCTGCTCGATCGAGTCGCGGAAGTCTCCGGTCTGATGCGCGCGGAGGTGGCCAAGCGCATCGTCGGCCAGCATGAGGTTGTCGACGAGCTTCTGACGGCGCTTTTGGCGAACGGCCATGTGCTGCTGGTCGGCGTCCCGGGTTTGGCCAAGACGCTGCTCGTGCAGACGATCGCAGACGCACTCGATCTCAAATTCAGCCGGATCCAGTTCACGCCGGATCTCATGCCTACCGACATCACGGGTACCGAAGTCATCGAGGAGGACCGCACGACGGGGCGGCGGGTCTTCCGCTTCGTCAAAGGTCCGATCTTCGCCAACATCGTGCTCGCCGACGAGATCAACCGCACGCCGCCCAAGACCCAGGCGGCGCTGCTCGAGGCGATGCAGGAACGGACCGTGACCGCCGCGGGTAACAGCTACCCGCTCGAACAGCCCTTCTTCGTGCTCGCCACGCAGAATCCCATCGAACAAGAAGGCACGTACCCGCTACCCGAGGCTCAGCTCGACCGCTTCATGCTCGAGCTCCCGATCTACTACCCTTCTCGCGATGAAGAAGAGGAAATCGCGATGCGGACGACGGGAGAGGAGGAGCCGGAGGTGCTCCCGGTCCTGACTGCGACCGAGCTCATCGACTTGCAGCACCTCGTCCGCCGCATCCCGGCACCGCCCTCCCTCGTCTCCTTCGCCGTGCGCCTCGCGCGATCAACGCGACCAGGCGAGGAGGCCGCCCCGGTGAGCCAACAGTACGTCGCGTGGGGTGCCGGCCCGCGCGCTTCTCAGTACCTCGTGCTCGGCGCAAAGGCACGAGCGGCCTCGCGGGGTGCGGCCATCCCATCGTATGATGACGTTCGAGCGATCGCGCCCGCCGTCCTGGCCCATCGACTGGTCCTCAACTTCGAGGCCGAAGCCGACGGCCGGACGACGCGCGACGTGATCCGTGAGCTCCTCGAGGAGACCCGGGATTGGAGCTAGACCGAAGTAGCGACACCGCATGATAGGCGCCGCGGCCGGAATGATCGTGCTGTTCCTCATTCTGTCGGCGGTGCTCACCGCCGCGCACACCGCCGTGTTCCATATCGGCTCCTCGCGCGTGCGGACGCTCCAGCAGGAGGGGTTCACCGGAGCCGATGCTCTGGGCGAGGTCCGAGCGAATCCGAGCGCCGTCGAATCGAGCGTGCGGCTCACTACAGGCGCACTCAACCTCGGCGCACTCGGCGTCGGGGTCAGCACGGGAGCGATGACGTGGGGCCGCGGCGGGCCAATCGCCGACGTGCTCATCGGGATCGTGGTGATCGTCGGCTTCACGGACATCGTACCACGCAGCGTCGTGGCACGGCACCCGGTGCGGCTCGCCCTCGCGTCGGCCTCGACGTTACTCACGTTGAGTAAGTGGACGCGATTCATTTGGGGAGCCGTCTCCAGACTCCAAGTCGCTCTCGTCCGTGGCCGAGACGACGAGCTCAGCACCGAAGAGCGAGAACTGCGTGAGCTCCAGGAGATTGGGCAGGAGGAGGGCATCCTCGAGGAGTCCGAGAACCAGCTGGTCGAGCGGGCGTTCAGACTCGACGAACTCACCGCCTGGGACATCATGGTCCCCCGTGTCGACATTTTCGCTTGGAAGCGAGAACTGACCGTCGGCGACGTGCTCGACGGACTCGAGGACCTGCCCTACAGCCGTGTACCGGTGTACCGGAAGTCCGTCGACGACGTGACCGGCATCGTATTCGTGCGAGAACTGTACGAGCGCGTCGCAGCAGGACAGCAGGACGTGAAGCTCGCCGAGCTCTCGCACGAGCCGTTTTTTGTCCCGGGATCACTCTCATGCGCCGAGCTGCTGCGCGACTTTCAGGCCCGGCGTATCCACATGGGCCTCGTCGCCGACGAGTTTGGTGGCACCGATGGACTCGTGACGCTCGAAGACGTGCTCGAAGAGCTCGTAGGCGAGATCCACGACGAGACGGACGTCACGGAGGACGAGATCCTTCGGCTTTCCGAGACCCAGCTCGAATGCGATGCGGGCGTCGACGTGCGCGAGATCAACACAGCATTGAACGTCTCGCTACCGAAGGACGAACATCGGTCCCTGAACGGCATGATCCTGGAGGAACTCGGGCACGTGCCGGCGCAGGGAGACAGCTTCGAGGCCGCCGGAGTGCGCATCGACATCGTGGAAGCGAGCGAGACCCAGGTGCTGCGAGCCAGGGTTACCCGTCTCCTGGCGCCGCGCGTTCCGACCGATCACTAGAAGGCTGTTGAAGAAGTACAGTGGGCCGCGCGACCCACGCCATGGCGTGGGTGCCCCGCGCTTGCGCGGTTCAGGCAAGGAACGACGAGGAGTCGTAGCCGAGCGGGCACCGCCGCCGAAGGCGGTGGTCCGACGAGGAGAGACGATGGATCAACCGCGCGGGCACCGACGCGCAAGCGTTGGTCGCCATGTGCCCAACACCATGGCTGATATGATCTTACGAGTGTGTGGGTTGGGGTGGCACGGCCCCATCTCCGTCGTTGGGGCTCCTAGGACCACCGCCTTCGGCGGCGGTGCCCGCGACGGCTATGGCGTCGTCGCTCCGCGACCCACGCTACGCGCGGGTGCCCCCTGGGGCCGTGGCATCATCCCGGGTACCCGTGCGCGAGCACGGGTGGCGGCCCGCTGTACTTCTTCAACAGCCTTCTAATGGCCCTCATCATCCCGTTCAACGGGAAGACCCCGACCGTTCATCCATCGGCCTTTCTCGCCCCGACTGCGGTGCTCATCGGCGACGTGACGATCGGCGCGGAAGCCAGCATCTGGTTCGGCGCCGTCCTGCGGGGTGACGACCCCGACAACGGTATCGTGGTCGGCCCGCGTTCGAGCGTGCAAGACAACTGCGTCGTGCACGTGGGGGCCTGGCAGCCAACCGTAATCGGTGCAGACGTGACCGTGGGCCACGGAGCCAAGTTCGAGTGCTGCACGATCGGCGACCGGACGGTCGTCGGGATGAACGCGGTAATCCTGCAGCACGCCGTGATCGGGGCAGAGTGCGTGCTCGCAGCCAATACGGTGGTGCTGGAAGGCGCCGTGATTCCCGACCGGTGCGTCGTGGCGGGCGTGCCGGGGGTCATCAAGAAGCGGCTCGATGGCTCCGCGGCGAAGTGGATCGAGGGAGGCGGATCGCACTACGTGGACTTGTCGCGCGAATACCGCGCGCTTGGCGTCGGCCTCCCGGGTATCAGCGAGACCGCTCCGATCCGTAGCGGACCGTAACCTCGATCGCGCCTTCCGGGATGGGCACTTCGACCTCTGGCCCGCCCGGCCAGCGCACACGGACCGCAGTCGCACCCGCCGTCCCAC
This sequence comes from Gemmatimonadota bacterium, assembly GCA_022560615.1. Lineage (NCBI taxonomy): Bacteria > Pseudomonadati > Gemmatimonadota > Gemmatimonadota bacterium. The sequence continues at coordinate 4,282 of JADFSR010000027.1, read as the reverse complement.
CGAGCACCGGGACGGCGCTATCGACGGACCAGTAACCCGAGCCCGCCGTGATCTCCCGCACTGGTCCCGCCCCGTCCGGAAACACGAGACGGACCCAGGCCCCGATGCCACGGGGATTTCCGGCCGGCCCAACGAGCCGGACCCGCAGACCCGGTGTGGCACCGACGTTCCGGAAGAGGCGGGTCGCCGCTCCGTTCTGAGCGACCGCCAGATCGACTCGAGCGTCCCCGTCGAAGTCGCCGAGCGCCGCACCACGACCGTCCCCGTAGACGCGAATGCCAGACTCCTGGCCCGGTACCGCCACCAACCCCCCCGTGCCATCCCCGCGGAGCCAAAGGCCCCGCCCGCCGTCATAGCGTGGCGCACCGATTTCCGTGGGGAAGAAGTTCTGACTCAGAAAGACATCCTCATTGCCGTCCCCGTCGAAGTCCGCGATTCCGACGTAGAAGGCCGGAGCAAGCTGCGCCTCAACCGGCAGAGGTACCGCCTCGAAGTGGTCACCGCGGTTGAGGAAAAGGGTGTGCTCGTACGTGTTGACCTCCAAACGTCCCGCGGACGTCAGAGCCTCACCGAACAACTCCTGTACCGTGGCCGAGGCGAAGTCCGAGAACGAACCAACCCTCTGCCCCAGAAACGGCATCGCCGCGAGCAGTCTCGGCAGACGCTGCAAGGGGTAGAGCCCGTCGAGCCGCGCGTCGCGCTGCACAAGCAGCAGATCCAGCGAGCCGCTCCGGTCGAGGTCACCGAAGTAGAGGACCAACGGTCGCTCGGGCCTGGGAGCGGGCCGCGTGTTGCGCCCCCAGCTCGTGGCCACGACGTCGAGCCGTCCGTCGCCGTCCAGGTCTCCTGTTGCAACACCGTTCCACCGGCTGTGCAGCTCCGCGAGTCCCCAGGCGGAGCCCACGCTGAGGAAGACCCCGCCGTCGTTCCTGAGTAGTTCGAGAGGGGCCCATTCCCGGGCCAAAAGGAGGTCCGGGTCACCGTCTCCGTCGATGTCCGCGAACGTCGCCGCGGAAACCAGGCCGATCGATTCTAGCACCGAGCGGTTCGCCACGTCCAGAACGAATACCCCGCCCTCGTTGAGGAAGAGTCGCGACGTCGCGGGCAAGGGATACGCCGCCGGCACCAACCGTCCCCCGACGAAGAGATCGAGATCGCCATCAGAATCGATGTCGGCGGTCGCGAGCGCGCCCACGCTGCTCGTGTCGCCACTGATCGCCTCGTACGCCACCCCGCCAAAGACCGGGAGAGACAGCACCGCCGATGCCGCGAGGGCTGCGGCAGGGCTCTCGGCCTCGTAGCTCGATCGGCCGATGAGGATCCTGGTGCCCGAGCCGGTGGGCATCGGAAGCGCCACACTCTGATCGAGTGACGCGACCGCGAAGCGCCCCGAGAGATCCGTGAATCGCCCTGCGTCGTTCCGGAAAAAACCGAGCCGCCCGCCCCTGCCGGAAGGGATGAGGAGGTCCACGTCGCCGTCGTCGTCCACGTCGTACCAAGTGACTCCCGGTCCCAAGCGATCGAGGCCGTTCGGAAGTAGCTGCTGCCGGGTCTCGTCGAACGGGGTTTCGACGTGCCGATGCCCCAATAGGAACGACACGTCCTCGAAGAACGGAGTCGGCGCGGTTTCGGCAGTGGCCGAGGATCCCTCCGCCCTCTCCGCCGCGACCGCCGGCTCACGGATCTCGTACAGCCGGTTCGCGCGCACGCCGTCGATGACCGAAGTGCCACCGCTCCGCCACCGGACCTCGATCGTGATCTCGCCACTGTCCGCCGCAAAGACCTGCAGAGCTTCGGAGCCCGAGAGGTACATTCCGCCGGAGGTCACTTCTTTGCTCTGCTCTGGCAATGACCCACTCCGAACCAGAACCTTCGCACCGATGCCCTGCGTATTCGGTGTCCGGCCAAGCAGCCGCACTGTGAGCCGCGACGCTGCGGCATCGTTCCGCAGCACCAATACCGGGTCGTTGAGTCGTGTCACGACGACGTCCAAATCGCCGTCCCCGTCGAGATCGCCCGACGCGATGCCGTGCGAGATATCGTCGCCCAAGGCGAAGCCCCACTCGGCGCCGACTTCTTCGAAGGTGAGATCTCCCCGATTGCGGAACGCGACGTTGTCCGCTTCCAGATCGGGATAGAGCAAGAACTCCTCCCTCCAGTCCCCACCCCACGTGAGCAACCGCCGCTGCGTATCGGCGTCCATGATGTCCCAGATGTGCCCGGTCGCGACCAGGATGTCCTCGTACCCATCCAGATCGACGTCCATGAACATCGTGCCCCACGACCACTCGGACGCGTCCACGCCCGCCAGCTCGGCCATCTGCGCGAAGGTCCCGTCGCCACGATTGAGAAACATGGTGTTGCGCATCACCTGCGGACGGTCGTCGATGACCCCTATCTGCTTCGGCAAGGCCGTGTGAGTGGGCGTCTGCGTCATACGGAGGCGTCGGTCGCGGCTCAGCATGTCGACCTCGAAGAAGTCGACGTCGCCGTCCCGGTCGATGTCCGCAAAATCAACGGCCATCGCCGCGTTGCTCGTGGTCCGCAACGCCAGCCGCGGCGCGGCGCGGAAAGTCCCGTTCCCGTCGTTCAGCCAAAACTGGTCCGGGTCCTCGAAGTCGTTCGCGACATACAGGTCCGGCGCACCGTTCCCCGTGACGTCGTAGAAGCGCGCCGACAGGCCGAAGAAGTCCGGAGTCTCGGTCAGCGGCACTCCCTCCTCGTCGAGGAAGCGACCGCCCGTAAACGGCACGTGCTCGAAGCGTCCGTGTCCATCGTTGAGGTAAAAGGCGTCCGCTTCCCCGCGCTGCACGTAGACCACGCTGCCCAGGTCACGGCGCTCGAACACGCGGAAGTCACGCTCGTAGCCCCGCCGTACGCGATACCCGCCGTCGACCTCCTCGACGACGCTGTCGAAGGTTCGCTGCTCCGGTGGCAAAACGTCCAACACGGAGAAGGCCTTGTAGTTCGTGATATAGAGGTCGAGGTCCCCGTCCCCCTCGACGTCGGCTAACGTCATGGTGGTACTTCCCGACTCCGACTCGAGCCCCGCCTCCGCGCCGACCTCGACGAACGAGCCCGAGCCGTCGTTCAGGAACAAGGCGTTCGGTCCGCCGAGCGCCGTCAGCAGCAGGTCCAGGTCGCCGTCGTCATCGATGTCGAGGACGAGGTCAGGTCAAACACGATCCTGTTCGCACTCGCCGCCGGGGCCGTCGTACTCGGACTGGTCGCCCTTGCCGTATGGCGATCCAGACAGCCAAGAATCATGGTTGAGGTCTACGCGAAATGAAGTCCGCTCCGCGCTCGATCTTCGAACGATGGTGGCTGCACCGTATTCACCCGTTGACCCGTGTGGGATGGCACACGGCTACGGCAGGAACAACTCGGCCAGCGAGCCAGACCATCATCGGTATCGGCCTCATGGTCGCCGGTGCCATGCTCAAGCGTCAGGAGGGCCGCACGGTTCTCTACCGCGGTCGAATCGAGCCAGGAAAACACACGCGCATCAGGGTTCTTCAGGGAACGAATGTGATTAACGAGTCATCGCTCGAGGCGTAGCAGATGTCGCGTGGAACCAAGAAGTGGGTCAAGATCGTGATCTGGTTCATCGTGGCGATGATGGTGCTGACCGTCGTGGCCACGCTCATCCCAGCAGGATGAAGGCTCCTGACGACCTCCGCTGAACGACGCCGCTCCACGAGATCACTGCGGACTGCACCCTGTTGATCGCCGATCGCGACCTTCGTTCCCGCTACGGCTCAATGAAGATGCACTCACCGGGACACTCCTCAGCGGCCTCAACGACGAGATCCGTCTGCTCGTCGGGGAAAGCGGCCAGTCCCTTCGCACCTTCGATGTTCCCCTCGGAAGCGGCGAAAACCTTGTCGCCCTCCTTCACGTACGCGAGTCCGTCGTCAAGCAGTACGAACACGTCAGGAGCGATCTCCTCGCACAAACCGTCTCCTGTACAAAGATCCTGATCGATCCAGACCTTCACGTTGATTCCCTTGTGTCGATAGGCCTCTCTGGCGCTTCCGTGTTGGGCACCCGAAGGAATCTAGCCGCAGAACGTGGAATATTGACAGATCGCCGCTCTACACTCGTCACAGGACGACGGATGGCGATTGGCGTAAGGAGGTCGACATGTCGAACACGGACACATCCGGGGACGGTCAAACAGTTCGCATGCTCGAAGAGGACATCGCGGTCCTGCGGCTTCAGCTCCAGGAGGCGCCACAACGGATGCGACTTCTCGAGGAGCGATTGCTCGACCTCCGCAATC
>JADFSR010000026.1 GCA_022560615.1 Gemmatimonadota bacterium | reverse complement strand
TCAGTTCGCTGCCTTGGCAGCTGCCTTCACCATCTCGCTCAACGTTGGATGGGCGTGGACGGACTTCCCGATGCGCTCGATGCGGCCGTGGTCGTGCATGGCCGCCACGACCTCGTGGAGCAGGTCGTCCCCGTGAGGGGCCAGGATGTGAAATCCGAGAATTTCGCCATCGGCTCGATTCACCACGGCCTTGAGCCGGCCGCGGCCATCACCGATCGCAAGGGACCTGGCACCCTGGACGGGGACGCTCCCCACCGCCACGTCGTAGCCCTGCTCGCTCGCCTCGGTCTCCGTCAGACCTACGGCGGCGAGCGCCGGATCGCTGAAGATGACGCGTGGCACCACCCGATAGTCGACGCTGCGCCCTGCCCCCTTTACTGCATTGAGAGCGGCGATGGGTCCGTCGTAGGTCGCCACGTGGGTAAACATCCACCCACCCTTCACGTCTCCGATGGCAGAGATGTTGGGCTGGCTGGTGGTCAGCCGATCATCTACCTGGACGAAGCCCTTCGCCAGGGTCGCTACTCCTGCCGCCTCTAGGTCGAGTCGGTCGGTGTTGCCGACGCGACCGGCCGCCAGCAGCACGACCTCAGCGCGAAACTCCTTCTCTTCTCCATCTACCATAGCCGAGGCCACCGACTCATGCCCATCTTTGCGCAGCGAGGTGACGGGAGCATTCGTATACACTTGGATGTCCTCTTCTCGAAGATACCCAGCCAGGAGCTGCGCCAGATCCGGATCCTCCGTGGGCGCCAGCCGGCTGTTACGGCCGAGGAGAGTCACTCGAGTGCCGAAACGACCGTACATCTGGGCGAACTCGATGCCGACATAGCCGCCGCCCACGATGATCATGCTGGAGGGCAGATCATTCAACTCGAGGGCGGTTCGGTTGGTGAGAAACTCGACGTCCTCGAGGCCGGGAATGGGCGGTACGACTCGACGCGCCCCGGTGGCCACGATGGCCTTCTCGAAGCTCAAGCGGCCATCTCCCGTTTCGATCTCATGCTCGTTCAGGAAACGAGCTTCCCCTCGCAGGAAGTCAATCGCTTCCTTTCGCCGGTCGAGGGCGCCGTAGATCGACTTGTGGATGCCTTTGACGATCGAGTCCTTGCGGGCAACGGCCTGATCCAAGCGGAAGCGAACTTGGCCCTCGACCTCGACTCCGAATTCAGCTGCCCGCCGGGCAACCAGGTGCATGACCTCGGCCGAACGGAGTAGGGCCTTGGTGGGTACGCACCCTTCGTTGACTCAGGTGCCGCCGACCTCGTGCTCCTCGATCAATGCGACCTTGGCTCCCAGGTTAGCCGCCATGTGGGCAGCCGGAAGTCCACCCTGTCCGGCCCCCACGACCAGGACGTCGTAGTCGTACGCTGGCATGTCCCGCTCCTTTTCTGCTGGAGACTGGTCAAGAATTCTGTCGCCCACGGGTGCTGTCAACTCGCGCCGCCGTCAGAGATCGAGCACCAGGCGTTCGCCCTTCGCTCTCGAAACGCGGGGGCACATGAATCGCGCGCGGTCGGCCGCGGTCAGGCACACGTCCCTGTGGTCCGGCTCGCCCTCGACGTACGGTGGCCGTGCAGGACCCGCACTCGCCTCGCCGGCACTCGTACGATGTCCACACGCCCGCCTCGAGCATCGCGTCGAGAATCGTGGTGTCCGCCGGCACGTCGGTGGTCATTCCGGATCGGGCGACCTCCACGCGAATCGGGCTATCGCCCGAGCACACGCCGCAGACCATGCCCGTCTCGGAAGACCGGCCGCCCGTGTAACACAGGGCGTGATCTCCCGCGAGCTGGACCACGTCGTCTCTGTACGCCATGCGTTCGGGAGCGGCGGCTGCATAGTGCACCTCCGTGTCCGCGCCGCTCGCGACCAGCGTCCTCAGCATGGCCAGGATCGGTGTGATCCCGATGCCGCCGGCGATCAGCGGTAGTGGGCCTCCGGGCTCTGTTCGAGTCGCTGACCCACTCTACGCTACGGCCGAACGACGTGCCGTGGTTCCACGCCTTCGAGTCGGAGTTCCCGGATCTTGAGCGGAACCCGGGGGGTTGAGTGCCTCTCAGCGTTGCGCCACTCTTGGCATTCGGCCCCACATCACTCGGGTCGGCATCTCGCCGAGGACGCCAATCCCGGAGCTAGCTGATCATGGATCCATACGAGTATCTGACCGTCTTCGTCTCAGTGATACTTGGCCTCGCCGTCGTTCACCTCCTTAGCGGCGTCTCGCTGATCCTGGACACGAGGGTCCGCGAACGAGTCGATTGGATTCATGCTGTGTGGACGGCCAACGTGTTCATTACGACGCTCTTGGTCTGGTGGTTCAACTTCAGCCTCACCGACGTCCAAGTGTGGACGCTGCTCCACTTCCTGGACCTCGTGGCGTACTCCGTGGTCCTGTACCTGATGAGCGGACTGCTCTACCCAGTGAGAGGTGCGGAGATCATCGACTTCCGCGCTCACTTCGAGAGTAATCGATCTCGGTTCTTCATGGTATGGCTGGTGTTTCAGGCGGTCGATTTCGCGAACGCTGTGTTGCAGCAGCGGGCGCTCGGCTCCGATTGGGACCCGCTCCGCCTGGCTTCTCTCGTGGTGTTTGCCGTGGCGTTTGCCATCGGGAGACGCAGCGACGATCGGGCGTTCCACGGCGCGTTGGCCATCGCTTGGCTATTAGTCTGCCTTTGGTGGGGCGTCGGGGGACTTCGGGAACCCATATTCGCTCCGTCATAGCCCCGGTCAACACGCGTCGCCCTGCTATGTCTCGTCGCTGTCTAGTACGGCAGCCCGAGAATGACGAAGAACTTCGTGGATTCGTCACTGACTCCGATTCCCGCGCGAACGATGTAGGGCTGACGGACTGGTTGAAACCAGAGACCTCCGCCAAGGCTGGTATGCCATCCTCCGGGTGAGGACCCAGCAAGGGACACGCGTCCCGCGTCGGCAAAGCCGAACACCCCTGTCCCGACGGGCACCAGGACCTGCGGACGCCAGAACCGGAGCCGGAGCTCGGCGCTGGCGAATGCGGCGGCATCTCCGGCGAAGCGCTGGTCGGCCCATCCGCGGATCGTCGAATTACCCCCGAGGAAGGCTGCTTCATACCACGGGAATCGACCCCAGACCTGCTCACCACCCGCCCGCAGAGCGAGCGAAATCCAGGGGTCGAGAGAGGGCGCCAACAGAGTGGATACCTCGGCGCCGGCCCTGCCGAACGTCCGCTCGACGTCGAGCAGGTCCGGGAAGGCCGTGCCGATGAGCGAGACGCGGATACGGTTGCCGGTGGTCTCGGAATCGATGAACGGGTCTATGACGAGGCTAGCCGTGGCACCGAGCTGGATGAACTGGCCGTTCCCGTAGATCGAGTCCAAAGTATTGTAGAAGCGCCCGGTGTTCTCGCCTGTGCTGAACCGCTCGAGCGCCAGGCCACCCGACAACACGAACCGGGAGCTCGGCGAGACCCCGAGCCCGAGCGCGAAAGAGGCTGCTGTCTGGTCGACCTTATGGAACGACTGTGCACCGGTGGGCGTCGTGTTACCAAGCCCGAAATAGTGGAGGACGTCCAGCCGTGAGATACGGCCCCCCAACGTCCAGAAGAGGCGGGAGTTCTCTTGGTTCAGGCGTCCCTCGATCTCGACCCGTCCTTTACGGAGGGTTGGCGTGTACCCGCCTCGGACGTCGAACGCCGATGCGTACGGTGGCTTCCGGAAGCCGTAGCGCTCGAAGTGGGCTCCACCCCCCAGGAAGAGTCCGAGATCGGACGAGTACAACGACCAGAAGATCGGCAGCGTACTGCTGCCCCAATCGCGGGGCTGATCTCGGTCCTCTTCCGTCCAGACCCACTCGTCGAACTCCTTGTCGTCGATCGGCTGAGATCCGCTGCCCGATACCTGGTTGACGCCCTCGTGATCGTAGAGTCGCACTCGCTGTCCATCCGACCCGAATTCATAGCGGTCGTCTCCTGCCCCGCCGATGATCCGGATCGTGATATTCGACCAGGCGCCTCCCCGCACCACTACCTGGTCATCGCCGCCCCCTAAGTAGATCCTGATCTCGTCCGTTTCCGTGGCGTCGAAGCGACGCTGAAAATACGCTGCTTCCAGATGATCGGGCGCGGTGATCGTCACTCCGACGCGACCCGACTCCGAGCGATCGACCACGACTACTTCGTCGGCGTTGGTGGCGTGGATGTCGACCTTGTCGGCGAGCAGTCGGTAGAACTCGTCCCACGCCTCATTGAGCAGGTCCCTCCTCACTCGCAGCGTGCGGGCGAGTTCCTCACCGCCGAGCGCGTGGATCTCGGGCGGCAGCTGTCGCACGGCTTCCTCGATCACCTCGTCCGTGAGTCGCGCCTGCAGTGCGGTCCCCACTGAGTCCCACACCTGTCGCTCGAGCCCGGACAAGAACCACCGGTCCAAGGCCCGCGCGTTCCAGTGCAATCGCGTGATGTTCGGGTAGCTTTCCTCGAAGCGAACGAACTGCGGCATGTACAAGCTCACGATTCGAGTCGCAGCGCCGTCGAACTTGGAGAACGCCTGGTCGCGATCGGTCGGCACGGGTAGCCATGTCCTGGGCTCCGCCTCGCTGTAGGTCGCCCACCGCCACTGTCCCCGGTGCCTATCCCAGTCGCCGAGAAAGACATCGACGAGTCGAGCAGTGAGAAACGCTCCGCTGTCGACCAGGTCACTGGGGCCCCGATCGAGGCGCTCGGTCAACGTCTCACTGGCGATCACGCGGGCAGTCCCTGCAAACGATGTGCGGTCACCCTGATTCTCGTCGGGACGTTCCTCGATGAGTCCCAGAACGCCGGCGAACTCCTCCCTGAACTCTCCGAGCGCAGGATCGTCCGGCATGAGCCTGAGCTGGGGCTCCACGTGCAGGACTCCCGCCGCTTCCAGGAGTGGCGCAGCGACCAGCGCGCCATAGGGGTGGGCCGCGCTGATCCCGTCCTGAACGAGCTCGTTGACGACCGTCCCACGAAGAAGTGGGTCGAGCACGGCCGAGGGATCCTTGTCGACGGAGCGGAAGCTGTACTCCCGGCCGTCCGCGCCCATGAACCTCAAGGATCTCGTCTGTAGCCCTCCCCCCGTCCGAAGTGGCTCGAGTCCCCCGGCGAACGACGACAGGTCGAGCAGCTCCACCTGGATGATCTGGGTCCACACATCGCGGTAGTGCCGACCCAGGATCCACCGATGGAGGGGCCCGGCGCGATAGCGCTCGCCTGCGGCCACCACTTCTCCATGGTCGGCGGCCTGTGCAAGCAACGAGTGTGCGAAGCACGTGACTAGGCCGATGACCGCAAGCAGTGTCCGTACCGTCCCAGCCGCCCGTGGTGGCACGGCGCGTCGCTTCCCATCTGCACTCATGCGAGAGGTGTCGAGCATGGACGTCCCTCCTGCGTTTTCAGATATGCGAAGGTCAACGTTGCCCAGGCGGGTCGCAAGCTCCCTGCGGAGGGGCTGAGCATCGCCGTGATGGAGGCGACCGAAGTGCTGGTGGAGCTCTATACGCCCGGAGTGATGGGCGCAGGATTGAGCAGCCCCATCTTCTGGCTGGGCATGGGTCTGGCCCTCTTGGCCGGCTTCATCGCGGCTTGGCCTGTGAACTATTGGCTGGTGGGGAAGGGCATCCGGCATATACACTAGTGGATCGCGAGCGGGGGTGGAGTCGCGGGATCCTCGGGCTCCGTCGGGGTATTGGGTTGTTCGCGGTGAAACCCGCGGCCCCACGCTGGGAGGTATCGGCCGATCATGTCCAGCCCTTCGCTGATCGAGGAGTTTCCGTTCGGGACACGCCTGAGCTTGTCGCACCTGATCGACTTCTGGGAGCGACAGGCTGGGGACCCGAGTTCCCTCCATGCGCCCTCGGCTCGCGTGATCGTAGAGAGGCTCAGCGAGGCTCCCGAGCTGCGGCAGATCATTGACGATCGCTCGGTGCTGGAGACGCACCGGGAGCTTATCGACCTCCTAATGACCGCCATGGTCCCGGCCGGTCGGGACGACGATTACTACGCCATAGCCGTCGAGCCCTTTGGGACCGTCCCCTTCTACGAGTCACCGGGTTGGCGACGACTCGGGTTCGGCGAGAGTGAGCGCTTCCACGAGCACCTGAACATCCCGCCGGACCAATTGCTCTTCGGGAAGCTCATGTGGGCCTACGAATTCCTGCTCGAGGAGTGGGTCGGAGTCGAGGCAGACCTCCAATACGCGATGGTCATGACCGTCCGCGATGAGGAGGTTGGGCTGGACAGGCACTTCTCGTTGAGCATCGATCCACGGTTCGTTTCGGTCCGGCTCGTTCGGGATATCGAAAAGCCGTCTTCGGAGGTCATAGCACGCCTGCTGGCCGAGCCGACCGACGTCGACCTGTGGACTGAGACTCTCCCTCCAGACGCCTTCGAGTTCGATGGGATGACGGTGATCACCGCCGTGGACGTGACACCGCACGAGGTGATTTCGCGACTCAAGAACGACCTCATCGAGAAGGATTCGATGGCGTCGCCCGAAAAGGTCGATCGGCTCCAGCGTCGCATTCGCAACCTCCTGGGTCGCCCGGAGCTCAGCCTCGGTCTTATCGCCTTCGACCGGCGAGCGGACGTTGATGCCATCGACGGTGCGAGGGCGGTGGGCAGGAGCCTGCTCCTCTGTGACGAGTGCGCCCCCACGTGCCCAAACCGGGCCAGTTCCCATTATGCAGCCGTCTTTCGCGGTACCGACCCGGTCATCGTGCAGGATCTGAAGAAGTCGAGAGTACGCACCGGCTACGAGCACCACCTTCGGAAGCATGGACACCGTAGCCTGCTCATCTATCCGCTTCACGTCGAGGGCAAGCTGGTCGGCCTCATGGAGCTCGCCTCCCCGAGGCCGGGAGACCTCAACGCCTTCAACGCTCGAAGACTGGTGGACGTCGTTCCCCTTTTCGCCACCACGCTCAAGCGCAACCTGGACGAGCTCGACGATCGTGTGCAGGCCCTGATCAAGCGGAAGTACACGGCGATCCACCCGGCCGTTGAATGGCGTTTCCGGGAAGCCGCGCTGAACTACCTGGAGCAAGGGGAGCGCGGGGAGGTGAGCCCCGAGCTCGATCAGATCGTATTCAACGACGTGTATCCACTCTACGGTCTGGCCGACATTCGCGGCTCGTCGCGGATACGCAACGAGGCCATTCGGGAAGACTTGAGGGAGCAGCTCCAGCTGGCGTTGGACGTAATCAATGCGGCGGGGCAGATCCAACCGCTGCCCGCACTCGAGGAAGTCGGATACTTACTGACGCAGCATCTCGACCAGATCGAATCCGACCTCCGGTCGGACGACGAATCGGGCGTCTTGGAGCTCCTCCGGCGTGATGTAGAGCCGCTCTTTGGAGAAATCGAGACCTACGGGAGTGATGTGGCCGAGCGCGTCGCCGCCTATCGCGAGGCGCTGGACGATGACCTGAACATCGTCTACCGGCGTCGCAAGGATTTCGAGCTGAGCGTGGCGGCCATAAACGACGCTATCTCGGCAACGCTCGATGCGGAGGAGGAACGTGCCCAGGCCATGTTCCCTCACTTCTTCGAGAAGTTCAGGACGGACGGAGTGGACCACAACATCTACGTCGGCGCCCAGCTCCGCGAGGACGGACTCTTCGATGAGCTCTATCTGCGCAATCTCCGGATCTGGCAGCTCATGACGACATGCCGGATCGAGTGGGAGCTTGCCCGTATGAAGGGCGACTTGCCCGTGCCTCTCGAGGCGACCCACCTCGTCCTCGTGCAGCATCAGCCGCTCTCGATCCGGTTCCGCGTCGATGAGAAGCGCTTCGACGTAGACGGGGCGCACGACATCCGATACGAGATCGTCAAGAAGAGGATCGACAAGGCCCTCGTGCGAGGGACAAAGGAGCGCGTAACCCAGCCGGGCCGGCTCACCATCGTGTATTCCACGGCCAGTGAGGGCGCCGAGTACAGGCGGTACGTCGATTTCCTCCAGAATAAGGGCTACTTCGCCCCGGGGCTGGACGAGCTTGAACTGGAGGACCTGCCCGGCATCTCCGGGCTCAAGGCGCTGCGAGTCACCATCGCCAGCGAGAGCACAAGCGAGAGCGGTGAGCCGGTCCCGCGGGCTCGACCCTCGGCCAGGGAGATCGAGAGGGTTCTTGCCGCGGACCAGGCTTAGCCGGGCTGGTCGCCGAACAGGCGGCAGTCGTTGCTGCGCACGTTCCCGCGATCGACTCGGATCGAGATCGGCTCCCGGTTCGTACCTCCCTCGACCGGAACGAGAACGCTGTAGGAGGACGTAGCGACGCATTATCTCTCAGTCGTGCGAGGCTCGTATCGATTCACGGCTGATACTCTCCGTCCAGCCGAAGTGCAGATCGGAAAGTTCGTCGGCGTTTGGCGCCGTCGAGACGGAGATTGGCGCCTGCACACGAATATCTCGAATAGCGACCAGCCGCCCCCGAGGCGGTCGCGCTGACGGCGTGCGTCATTGCCGGCACGGGCGCACAGGGTCCTGGCGACCGAGGCTGCGGCCGACGCCCTCCACGACGAAGGCCCGATACACGATGGCCTTCACGCAGCCGATGGCAGGGCTGTGGGGGCCGAAGGTGATGATCATCAACGAGAGGGCGGGGTCGGGGGGAGACCTGATGCCTTACCTGTTCCGCTTCAAGGAAGTCGGTCCGCTGGTGGGGACTAGGACCTGGGGAGGCCTCGTTGGCACTTGGGATACGCCACCGCTGATCGATGGTGGGGGGTTCGTGGCTCCCCGGGGCGGCTTCTTCGACGTGAACGGCGAGTGGGCCGTCGAGGGCGAGGGCATCGCGCCGGACATCGAGGTGAGAGGGAGGTAAGGCGGGCGAACACGCGGCACTCACCGACCTTCGACACCTCTTCGGGTTGCCCGCCACCGGGACAGCGCGTATCCTATCTGCTCTGCCCCCTGGGGGCCAGTCGCGCTATTCTAGATGGGAAATCTCATGGCCCAGCTGCAACCCCCCGTCGTCGTCGTGCCCGGTATTACCGCGACCAGCTTGCGCGATGAGTATCCGGTGGGTACCGAGGGGGTCTGGGGAATGCTCCGGAAGTCTTGGGAGCGTGTGGAACTACACCCGGACGACACCCGCTACGAGTTGAGGGAGCCCGCGCGCGTCGTAGTCGACAAAGTGTTCGGCTTTCCTTACGGCGACTTCATCGAGGATCTCCGGCACGACCTCTCGCCTACCGCGGACCGGCCCGTCCCAGTGTTCGCTTTTCCGTACGACTGGCGGCAGTCGCTGTCCGTGACCGAACAGGAGCTGGGCGACTTCGTTACTGAGGTCGTCGCTCGCACAGCCCTGCTTCGGCACTACCACGCGGCAGGGTACACGCGCGCAAACGGGACGGTCGATCTCGTGGGTCACTCGATGGGCGGAGTCTTGATCGCCGGCTACGTCGAAGCCACTCGAGGTGCACGGGTCAGAAGAGTTTCGACGCTCGGGGCGCCGTTTCGGGGTTCCTTCGAAGCGGTCATGAAGATGGCGACGGGGCTGAGCGAGCTGGGGAGCTCGGCAAGCCGTGAGCGAGAGGTCGCCAGGCTTACGCCCGCCTTGCACTACCTACTCCCCCGCTTCCGCCAGGCCGTCACCGCGGATCCCGGCCTGATCCGAGATCTCTTCCGTCACCGAGCTTGGCAGCCGTCGGTTGTCCAGACGATCTCCGAGTACATCCGGCTGCATGGACTTCAGGGTCAGGACCGAGCCGCGGACGAGCTGACCGCCATGGCCACGGACTTGTTCCAACGGTTGCTGTCGGAGGCGTCGGCCCATCGCGCCCGCGTGGGTCGACTGAGTCTGGCTCGGTGCGGGATGACGCGAAGCGACTGGATGGCGGTCGTGGGTGTGGGAGAGAAGACCCGGGTCAACCTCCATATCGAGAGTGACGACGGCGTTCCGCGATTCGATCTGGGCTCGGTGGGGCGGAAGCAGGGCTACCCCAATGGCTCCAAGGACGACAATGGCTTCATTACAGCGAGACCAGTCGACACCGGCGACGGAACCGTGCCCTATGAGTCGGCGCTTCCGTCGTTCCTTCGTGCCGAGGACCTGGTGTGCGTCACCGATGACGACTTCGGCTATTGGGAGCTCAGAGATCGACTACTTGAGCGAGGTGCCTTCGGCAAGAGCGTGAGCCTTCATTCGATGCTGCCCGCCATGAACGTCGTCGAGAAGCTCGTCGTGTGTCACCTGAAGGGAGAGGCCGGTCAGCCGGGGCCCAGTCACAGTGGGGTCTGGGGTCGCCGTGGTCCCGGCGTTCCCGAAGGCGATTGGCGGCCACCGTTGCAAGGACTGAGGGAGAAGAAGCCCTAGCGCTTCGGGCCCTTGCCGACCCGCGTAGCGCTGAGCATGGTCCCTGGGATCCACGCCTCCCTGTCCAGAAGTAGGTAGCCCATGCGTTTCCTCGCCCAGACCGTCGTCCTCGGCGCGCTGGCCGCCACGGCGATCGTCCCGGCCGCTGCCGCGGCTCAGGCCACCGCCCAGATTGCGGACGCCCTCGATTCTCTGAAACTCCGTGAGGTTGGCCCCGCCGTCGCCGGAGGCCGCATCGCCGACATCAAGGTCGACCCGGAGAACACGTCCGTCTGGTACGTCGCCGTTGGCTCCGGAGGTCTCTGGAAGACCACCAACGCTGGCACGACGTGGACCCCCGTCTTCGACGATCAGCCGAGCTATTCGATCGGCACCGTTGCGATCGACCCCACGAACCCTGAGGTGGTCTGGGTCGGCACGGGCGAGAACGTCAGCGGTCGCCACGTGGGCTGGGGATCAGGTGTCTACAGAAGTAGAGATGGCGGCGCGACCTGGCAGAACGTCGGCCTGGAATCCTCCGAGCACATCGGCAAGATCCTCATCCACCCGGGTGATGGGAGTACCGTGCTGGTCGCCGCCGAGGGCCCGCTGTGGGCATCCGGAGGAGAGCGGGGCGTCTTCAAGACGAGCGATGGCGGGGAGACGTGGAGCCACGTGCTCGACATCGACGAGAACACGGGGGTCACGGACCTCGAGTTCGACCCGAGCGATCCCGCCGTCGTGTACGCCGCGGCATACCAGCGGCGCAGGCACGTCTGGGGCCTGATGTCCGGGGGCGAGAGCTCGGGCATCTACAAGTCGACCGATGGCGGGGACAGTTGGCGAGAGGTGACAACCGGACTCCCGAAGGGTGATATGGGTAAGATCGGCCTTGCCGTGACGCTGGCCGACCCGGACCTCGTGTACGCCACCATCGAGGCGGACGACGCCGAGCGCGGCTTCTATCGCTCGACGGACAAGGGTGAGAGCTGGCAGCGCCGGAACGGCTACATCTCCGGAGGCACGGGCCCCCACTACTACCAGGAGATCGAGGCGTCGCCCACCGACCCCGACCTCGTGATCCAGATGGACGTCTTCTTCCAGATCACGCGCGACGGCGGGACGACCTTCGACAACCTGGGCACGGGGCGCGAGAAGCACTCGGACAACCACGCGCTCTGGATCGATCCGGACAACACGCAGCACATGCTTGCGGGCACCGACGCGGGGCTCTACGAGACCTTCGATCAGGGCACGACCTGGCGGCACTTCCCGAACATGCCCATCTCGCAGTTCTACAAGGTCGCTCTCTCCAACTCGGAGCCGTTTTACGAGATCCTGGGTGGGGCGCAGGACCTGGGCACGCTCTGGGGCCCGGCGCGCACGATGAACACCGAGGGCGTGCGCAACTCGGACTGGCACTTCCCCATGGGCGCCGACGGCTACGGCGTCCAGATCGATCCGTCGGATCCGGACGTCCTCTATCTCATGACGCAGCAGGGGAACCTGTACCGCACCGATCGCAGAAGTGAGGAGTCGATCCGGATCCAGCCGCAGCCAGCCCCTGGCGATCCGCCGGAGCGTTGGAATTGGGATTCGCCGATCATGATCAGCCCGCATGACTCCGACCGGCTCTACTTCGCCTCGCAGCGACTCTGGCGCAGCTCCGATCGGGGCGACTCATGGACTGCTGTCAGCGGTGACCTGACCACGAACACCAATCGATACGAGCTACCGTATATGGGCCGCGTCTGGGAGCTGGACGCGATGCACGACAACGGCGCGATGTCGCAGTACGCCACGGTGACGACGATCTCGGAGTCGCCCATCACAGAGGGTCTGCTCTATACGGGCTCGGACGACGGCCTGATCCACGCCTCCACTGACGGTGGGCAGACGTGGACCCGCGCTGCGCCGCTTCCCGGGGTGCCCGAGCGCTCGTTCATCAACAAGGTCGAGGCGGACCTGCATTCGTCGGGCACGGTCTTCGCGCTTGCCGACGCGCACAAACAGGGCGACTACAGCCCCTACGTGTTCGAGAGCACGGACAACGGGGCGAGCTGGACGTCGATCCGGGGGGATTTGCCGGACGGCACGATCCTCTGGGCCATCCAGCAGGATCATGTGATCCCCGATCTGCTCTTTCTGGCGGCTGAATACGGCATCTACTTCTCACCGAACCGGGGTGAGAATTGGCACATGCTGTCGGCCGGAGCCCCGACGATCGCGTTCCGCGATATCAAGATTCACCGCCGCGACGACGACCTGGTCGGCGCCACCTTCGGGCGTGGCTTCTATATCCTGGACGACTACAGCCCGCTTCGGGAGATCGCGAACGGCGCGCTCGAGGGCGAAGGTGGCGTCATGCCCGTGCGCGATGCCTGGTGGTACGTGCCGTATGCGACCAACCAGGCCCAGGGGCGACCCACGCTGGGCAGTACCGCCTACGCCGCGCCTAACCCCGACTTCGGGGCGACCTTCACGTACTACCTGAAGGAGGCAAGCCAGAACCCGAGCGACATGCGGGAGACCACGGAGCGCGAGCTGAGGGAACGGGGCGGCGATGCGCCGTTCCCTGGCTACGAAGTGCTCCGTGCGGAGGCGGCGGAGAGCGGGGCCAGGGTGCTGCTTCAAGTTTCCGATGCGGCAGGCGATCCCGTGCGTTGGGTCGAAGGCCCTGCCCGCGCCGGCTTGCACCGTGTCACGTGGGACCTCAGGCGTCCCGCGCCGAATCCGATCGACCTCTCCACACCGAGCTTCACGCCGCCGTGGGTGACCGACCCCTTTGGTCCCCTAACAGCTCCAGGCACGTACTCGGTGCAAATGGTGTTGGTTTCCGCCGATGGCGTCGAGGAGATCGGTGGCGTGCAGAGCTTCGAGGTGAAGCCCGTGCCAAACGCGCCTCCGGGCACGGACTTCGTGGCCGTAGCGGACTTCCAATACCAGACGAGCGAGCTGTCCCGTCGGGTGAGTGCGGCAGGCGGTGAGATTACACGCGTGCGGGAGCGCCTGCGCTACATGCGGGCCGCGCTGGTTCAGACCCCGCGCGCGGATCCCGCACTGTTCGGTCGCATGGACGAGATCGGGCGGACGCTGGATGGTCTGTCGCTGCGGCTCCAGGACGACCCGATTCGCGGATCGCTCAACGAGTCGAGCGTGCCTACGATCTCCAACCGGGTCGGAAACGTGATCGGAGGGCACTGGTCGACGCGCCAGAACCCCACCGCGACGCAACGGATGAACATCGAGATCGCCCAGCGGGACTTCGCGGTGCTGGAGCTGGAGCTCATCGAGCTCATCGACGGGAGGTTGTTGGCAGTGGAAGAGGCGTTGGCGGAGTCGGGAGCGCCTTGGACGCCGGGGGCTCATTTAGCCATCCGCTCGCTCCCCCGACCGCGTATCATTCTTCCTTGACCACGCCCGGAGGCTGCGGCGGGCCGACCGCCCTAGTCACCGGTGCCGGGAGAGAAGGGGAGACGCTCGTGACCGTTCGTTGGAGGAACGTGAAGATCCAGGAGTTCAAGCTCGATCGCCTCAAGGAGGTCGTCGAAATGGAGAGCGACTGGGAGGCGGTAGACGAGGCCATCAACCGCGTCCTCTTCACGGAGGAGATCCGTTCCATGCTCGACGAGTCCGACGAGACCGGCGACGAGCCTGTCTCCGCGGCTGACGATGACACGGGACTGCCGTGGGACGCCTAACGCTAGCCGGCGGCTTGCACATGTGTCGCGCATGTGCAAGCCTCGAGCATGTCTGTGATGATCCAGGTTAGAAATGTCCCTGAGCCTCTCCACCGCGAGTTGGTGCGCAGGGCGAGCCTACGCGGTCAGAGCTTGACCGCGTACGTCCAGCAGATTCTGGAACGCGAAGTCCGTCGGCCGCCTCGCGCGGAAGTCGTGCGGCGAATCATGGAGCTGGAGCCCGTCAAGCTCGATCTGCCGATCTCGGACCTGATCCGGGAAGAACGTGACGCGCGCTCGGGATGATGCAGGCGGTCGTCTTCGATGCCTCAGCCATCGTCGGATTCATCTTGGACCCACCCAGTCACCCGCTGGTGGTGGAGATGGTCGAGAACGAGGCTTGCGAGATTCTCGTACCGCATGTCTGTGATCTCGAGATTGTTTTGGCCCTACGCAGTGTCGTCCGCCGTCGGCTAGCGGATGCCGACCGGGCACGAGCCGCCCTTCGTCATTATATGGAGCTCCCGATCGAGCGCCTCTCTCACCTCCCGTTTCTCGACCGCGTGTTCGAGATGCGCGACAACTTCTCCGCATATGATGCCGTGTACGTGGCGCTGGCGGACGCCTTCGAGGCGCCGTTCCACACGGCCGATGCACAGCTCGCCCGCGCCGTCCGCGAACACACGGGGGTCCAGGTCGCAGAGGTGTGAGTTCCGCTCGCGATCCACCCCGTAGTTGAGCCCTAGCCGAGCACCTCCACCGCCTCCTCCAGCCCATCGCTCACCCGGTCCAACGCCGCGGCGATCTCCCGTACGAAGAGCCGCACCTCCTCCCACTCCCGCTCCTCGATGCCCTCCCGCACGCCAGGAAGCGTCTTCACGCCATACCCGGTCCAGAAGCCCGGCGCGTAGATCATGTGGCGGTACCAGGGGCGCCGCGGCAGCCCCTCGCGGCGCGTCATGCGCTGCTCCATTCCCTGCAGGATGTCATTCAACCGGTCGGCCACGTCCCTGTCCACGCCGCTTTGGCCCCAGTGGCCCATCGTCGAAGCGAGTCGTTCGTCGTACTGGGCGGCCGCCCCTTCCAGACGCGTGATGGCGTTCTGGAGGGGAGCGAAGTTCAGGTAAGGTACGGGCTCCTTCCTGTCGGGGGGCACGTAGGTCTTGGTGGGGTCGGCGGCCAGGACGAAGGCCCCTTCGTCTACCAGGCGGTTATGGCGTACCGTTTCGGTCCGCATGGTCTCGGCCAACTGCTCCACTTCGTTCAGGTACGTGCGCACGTTGTCGGCGAAGTTGCCGAATCGCAGCGGGATCACGTCCGCGTTGGCCAGGCGCAGTGTGGCCCGCCCGGCCGTCTCGGCGAGCGCGACTCCATACTCGAACGTGGGATCGCCGAAGCGCGTGTAGTGATCGAAGGAGTCGAAGATGGAATGGTACGATCCGCCTCCGTTCTCACCGCCGTACCCGATGTTCAACGATGCGATACCCAGGTGCTGGAGGAATGGAGTGTAGTCCGACCCCGACCCGAGCGGAGAGATAGGAAGGTCGGTGCGAGCGGCCGCTTCGCTGTCATCGCTCACCAGAATCCGGGCCCTCAGCCGCTCTCGCACCGAGACGCCAGTCTGTGGGTCCTGCACGTCGGGGCCGATCTGGTTTACGAAGCGTTCCAGTGTGTGAGACCCACCGACGCCCAAGAAGCCGCGGCCGTTCCCGTCAGTATTGATGTACGCCACGGCCTTGTCCTGCAACTCGTCCCGGTGGTGCTCGGCCCATTCGGTCGACCCCAGAAGTCCGGGCTCCTCAGCATCCCACGCTGTGTACACGATGGTTCGCTTCGGCCTCCATCCCGATCGCGCCAGCTCTCCGACCACGCGGGCTTCCTCCAGGAGGGCGACCATGCCGCTCAAGGGATCCCCAGCGCCGAACACCCATCCGTCGAAGTGGTTTCCACGGATGACCCACTGATCGGGGTACTCCGACCCACGTAGGACGGCGATCACGTCATAGGCGGGCGTCAGGTCCCAGTTGAACGCCACCCTCATGTGAACCCGTGCGGGGCCTGGACCGAGGTGATAGGTGAGGGGCAGAGCCCCCCGCCACGACGCGGGCGCGACCGGACCCTCCAAGGCCTCCAGGATTGGCTTGGCGTCGCCGTAGGAGATGGGGAGCACCGGGATCTTCATGATCGTGGGGGACTCCTCCACGGTGTACCGCTCGGCATCGGCAGTGGCGCCTACGCCGGGGGTGAGCGGATCCCCGGGATATTGGGGCATGTCCTCGACCGAGCCTCGCTGGACACCGTGCTCCATGCGATAGGGGCCGTCGGGATACACATCGCCCTGGAAGTATCCGTCATCGCGGGGGTCGGAGTAGATGAGCGTGGCGATGGCGCCCCGATCTGCCGCCACCTTCGGCTTGATGCCGCGCCATGATCCGCCGTAGCGCGCGAGTACGATCTTGCCGCGAACGTCGATCCCGCGGCGCTCGAGCTCCTCGTAGTCGCCGGGAATTCCGTAGTTCACGTAGACCACTTCCGCCTCGACGTCGCCATCCGCGGAATAAGCGTTGTACGGGGGCAGCCGGTCCTGGGTCACACCCGACGTGGCGTCGGCTTCCAGCACGGGCTCGGCGAGCCTGAGCATGTAGCGTGTGGGAGCCACAAGCTCCACCATACGCTCCCGGGGCGTGGGGAAGAGGACCTGATACTCGTCGATCCGTGTGTCGAAGCCCCAGGACCGGAACTGCTCGGCGATCCACTCGGCGTTGGCTTTTGCGCCCGGCGACCCGACGTGGGTGGGATGGCGGCTGAGCTGCCGCATCCAGTCTCGAAGGTTGTCGGCGTCGAGTTGCGCGTCGAAGCGCGCCTCGAGATCGCGCTGCACGCGTGTGCTCTCGGCGGTGAAGCCCAGTAGCGTGTCGTCGGCGCTCTGGGTGGGAGTGAACGCGAGCGTGGCGACGCCGGTCAGGACAGCCAGGCTGAGACGTACGTGAACGCGGGGCATCGATTCCTCCACACAGGGTGGTCCAGCAAGTGGTCCCTCCGTCACGGAAGGCTGGGGCCGCACACCCGTCGTCGCAACGGTTGACGGGCACACGTGGAAGACCAGCGCTGGCCTTGACTGGATACACTGATCACGTATCATGATTCATGAAGCACTATCATGATTCCAAGTCCCGTCCTCCACGGGCGGCCGAACCGGTGCAGGTGTACTTGCGTTCGGAGGAACGGGAGCGCCTCGCCCGGCTCACCAAGGAGTTGGACACGACGAAGTCCGATGTGCTGCGCCGTGGGCTCGAGGCGCTCGAGCGACAGATGACCGATCCGGAACAACATCCCGCGCTCTGCGTCATCGGAATCGTCGGACCCTCCTCGGCAGTCCGGGCAGGTGGAGTAGATGAGGCTCGAGAGCACGACCGCGTGCTGGCGGACGATGAGGAGGCATCCTGGCGTTCGGCTGGAGCCGAGGATCAATGAGGGGCCCACTTTTCGTCGACACGAGCGCTTGGTATCCCTTGGCCGACTCCTTGCACTCGGACCATGAACTGCTCGCGGCCGCTCTGCGGGCGCGGGTGCATGCGGGGGCACGGATCGTGACAACGAACCTGGTGCTCGCGGAGACGCACGCGCTGCTCTTGCGCCGGGCTGGTCGGGACATAGCGCTCACGTTCGCGCGTACCGTGCGACAGCCTCCCAACTCTGTGGAGTACAGCACGGCCGAGCGCGAAGAGGCGGCACTCAGCAACTGGTTGGAACGGTTCAGCGACCAGCGCTTCTCGCTTACAGACGCGGTGAGCTTCGTCGTCATGGCTGAGTTGGGGATCCGTGAAGCGTTGGCCCTCGACCAGCACTTCGCTACGGCCGGTTTCGTGTTGATCTCCGACTAGCGGGCGACCGCGTCTTCCCCTTGCCCGACCCGCCGGGGAAGTGGATCATCCGCGTCGCTCGGTCTGGCGCTGCGGACACCGAGAGAAGAACACCCAGTCACGGAGAGGCGAATGACGGGAAAGAAGGAGCGGTGGGGGTCCCGATTGGGCGTCATCCTGGCGGTCTCGGGCTCGGCGGTCGGGCTCGGGAACTTCCTGCGCTTTCCGGGGCAGGCCGCCGCCAACGGGGGAGGCGCGTTCCTCATCCCGTACTTCTGCGCGCTGATCTTCCTCGGCATCCCGATCTGCTGGGCCGAGTGGGCCATGGGACGGTATGGCGGCCAAAAGGGCTTCCACTCCGCGCCCGCGATCCTCGGCGTGATCGGCAAGGGCCGAATCGCTCGGTACCTGGGCGTGACCGGCGTCATGATTCCGCTCGCGGTCTCGTTCTACTACACGTTCATCGCCGCCTGGTGCTTGGGTTACTTCTACGCTTACGTGACGGGCACGATCGGCATCGACGGCACGATGGCTTTGGCGGAGCAGACGTCCGCCTCGACACGGTTCTACAACGACTTCACCGGTACCGCCGGCAACGGGCTCATGTTCGGCGCGGGCCGCGTGCCGACGATCGTCTTTTGGGTTCTGACGTTCGGGCTGAACGTCTACCTCATCCTACGTGGACTCTCGAAGGGTATCGAGAAGTTCGTTTCGTTCGCGATGCCGATCATGGCCGTGTGTGCGCTTATCGTGCTGATCCGAGTGCTGACACTCGGCACGCCAAACCCGGAGCTGCCGGATCAGAACGTGATGGCTGGCCTCGCCTACATGTGGAATCCCGACTTCGGTGCGCTGCTCCGCCCGCGGACGTGGCTCGCCGCGGCGGGGCAGATCTTCTTCAGCATCTCGGTGGGCTTCGGCATCATCATCAACTACGCGTCGTACCTGAAGCGCAACGACGATGTGGCGCTGTCCGGGCTCACGGCGGCTGCGACCAACGAGGCGTTCGAGGTCGGCTTCGGCGGCCTGATCACACTCACGGCTTCGTTTGTCTTTCTCGGCCTGACCGGCACGGTCGCGGCCGTGCAGACGGGCACGTTCGGCCTCGGTTTCCAGACCCTGCCTGTGGTCTTCGCCCAGATGGGCACGATCGGCCCGGCGGTGGGCGCCGTTTGGTTCTTCATGCTCTTCTTGGCCGCGGTGACGAGCTCGTTGTCGATGTATCAGCCGGCGGTCGCCTTCCTTCAGGAGTCCCTCGGCGTGGACCGGAAGCGCGGCACGCTCTACATGGTCGGGCTCTGCCTCGTTGGCTCCTTCATGGTCATCTACTTCACGGAGGGCGCGGTCTTCTGGAGCACGATCGACTTTTGGGTAGGCACCTTCCTGATCTTGATCATGGCGCTGGTCGAGATCATCTGCTTCAGCTGGATCTTCGGGATCGACATCGGGTGGGACGAGATCCATCACGGCGCTCAGATCCGGATTCCGGCGGTCTTCCGCTTCATCATGAAGTACGTCGCGCCGGTATATCTGCTGGTGGTGCTCGTCATGTTCTGCATCACCGACCTGCCGGCGTCGATCGGCCAGATCGGTGAGCAGCCATTGGCACAGCTCGCGCTCGCGCTCATCGCGGTGACGATGATCGTGCTCGTGGCCTGCGTGAGGGTCGGCGAGAAGCGCTGGAAGGCGGCCGGACTCGATTTGGATGGCAAGGAGATGTTGCCTGAGTGGACACCAGAGGCCGCGGCCAGGGAGGCGGTAGAATGACGATCGGTGGATGGATTCTGATGGTTGGCTCGCTGAGCTTCGTGTGGGGTCTGGTGGGGTGGTGTTATTGGAAGGTTTTGAGGACGCCGGACGGGGGGGAGTAGGGCGAGAGCGGCGTTGCTCGTCCGCGACCCCGCGTTTGCCCGTTCAGCCCAAAGGCTGAATACTCAACAGCGCTGAATACTCAACAGCTTCGTAACCACACCTGTCTGGAGCGTCAAAGACCGACCTCCCGGAGACGACCATGAAGACCCTCCTCTTGACCGTCAGCTTCGCGCTCGTGCTGAGCACGCCTGTTCTCGCACAGCAGCGGCGGGCTCCCGACCCCCGCGACCTGGGTGGTGGGCGGTGTGAAGCCAACGTCTACAACTGCGCGGACACCCCGAACCCACTGCCCACGGCGACGACGGTTTGGGTGGAGGAAATGACGTGGATGGATGTGCGCGACGCTCTGGCCGCCGGGAAGACGACGGTGCTGATCCCGACGGGCGGCATGGAGCCGAACGGTCCGTGGTTGGCCACCGGGAAGCACAACTACGTGCTGCATACCAACTGCGAGGCGATCGCCCGCCGGCTCGGCGACGCCCTGTGCGCTCCCATCATCCCGTTCGTGCCGGAAGGCGACATCGAACCCCCGAGCGGTCACATGAGGAGCCCGGGCACGATCAGCACCCGCCAGGAGACGTTCGAGGCCGTGCTCACCGATGTCGCGCACTCCTTCAGGATGCACGGCTTCAAAAAGATCATCTTCTTCGGCGACTCCGGCGGGAATCAAGGCGGCCAACGCGCGGTGGCGGACCGGCTCACGGAGCGGTGGGGTGGCAATCCGGTCGTGGCCCACGTCCAGGAGTATTACGACTACGCGAGCGTGACGCGGTACATGGAGGAAGAGCACGGCGTGATTTGGGGTGAAGCGGACAATCTGCACGACGACCCGATCATCTCGCTCAACATGTTCATCGACGACCCGAGCTCGATCCGCTGGGCCGAGCGCGTGGAGGCTGGCCTCGCCACGATCAACGGCGTCTCGATGGCCGATCGCGTGAAAAATCTGGAGCTGGCCCGCGCGCTCGTCGCGTTCCGGGCGAGCCATACCGTGAGCGCGATCAACGCTGCGATCGAAAACGGAGGGACGGTGCCTCCTCCTGTTCGCCCCCAGCGAGCGGGCGGTGGCGGCCGGGGTGCGGCTGGTGGTCGGGGCGGTCGAGGCCAGCGCCCGGCGCCCGATCCGCGCACGATGGGTGGTGGGGACTGCCGTCAGAACACGTACAACTGTTCGGACACGCCGAACCCGTTGCCCGAAACCAACACGGTGTGGCTCGGGGAAATGACGTGGATGGATATCCGCGACGCGCTCGCCGCTGGAAAGACCACTGCGATCATCGCGACCGGTGGCATGGAGCCGAACGGTCCCTGGCTCGTCACCGGTAAGCACAACTACGTGCTCGACGCCAACTGCGAGGCGATCGCGCGCAATCTGGGCAATGCGCTCTGCGCCCCGATCGTGAAGTGGGTTCCTGAGGGCGATATCGAACCCCAATCGGGCCACATGCGCAGCCCGGGCACGATCAGCCTTCGTCAGGAGACCTTCGAGGCTCTGCTGACCGATATCGCGCACAGCCTCAAAGTGCACGGCTTCGAGAACATCATCTTCATCGGCGACTCAGGTGGTAACCGCTCCGGCATGAACAACGTCGCAGAGACGCTGACCGCCCAATGGGCGGGTGAAGCCAAGGCGATTCACATCCCCGAGTACTACCGTGCGCCCGAAGGTTCGCGGAATGTCCTGCGTGAGAGGGGTCTGGTCACCGACGCCATGCCCGATGATGGGCTGCACGACGGCCCAGGGATCACCCTCAACATGATGGCCTCCGATCCCGCGTCGGTCCGGTGGGCCGAACGCATGGAGACGGGCCAGGCAATAATCGATGGCTTTTCGCTCGAGGACCTGGAGCGCGCTCTCATGCTGGGCCGTGAGATCTCCGAGGCGCGCGCGGCACGTACCGCGGATCTGATCCGGGAGCGCACGCGGTAACGGTATCCCGTAGCCCGACGGGGGCATGCAACCCTATCACCCCCCTGTGTCACTGTGCAGCACACGAGCACACGGCACGGGGGGGGGTGCGATGCGGACGATCGGGATGCTTGCGGTCATGCTGACAACGGCGGGTACGCTTTCCGCGCAGAGTGTGGAGAGCGGTCGAGCGGGCGCGCGCGAAGTACTTCCGCGCACCCTGGAGATGGATCTGGCACGGAGCGCCGCTCCTCCGACGGTTTCACAGGAGGCCACCGTTCTGCTGTGGAACGGTAACGGCTTCGACGTGGGCCACGAGGGCTCGAACGGCGTGACGTGCTACGTCGCGCGCAGTTGGCCAGACAGCCTGGAGCCGCATTGCTTCGACGAAGAAGGTGCGCGCACGATCCTGCCGATCCACCTTCGGCAGATGGAGCTCTGGGACCAAGGCAAGAGCGGCGAGGAAATCGAGGCGGTAGTCGCCGAGGGTCTGAGGACCGGCGAATTTCGGCTGCCGAGCCGCCCCGTGATCTCCTACATGATGTCGGCCGGACAGGAGCTGATCAGCGATGAAGGCCAGCCAGCCGGAGCCTGGCGGCCCCATCTCATGATCTACTTCCCGTACCTGACCGAAGAGGCGATTGGGCTGAGTGGGCCGCCGTCTCCCGAGGCAGCGATGATCGTGGACCCTGGGACGCCCCTCTCGAACATCCTCGTGGTAGTGGACGACTTTGCGACCGTGACAGCCGAAAGCACCGTGCGTCGATGACGTGCGGCGCATGGTGAGCGGGGGTTGCTGTCGTGAGCGTCGCCGACGTCGAGGGGGTCGACGAGGCGGCGCTGATTCGGGAAGTCGTGCGCGGCAGCGAGCAGGCGTTCCGGCAGATGTACCGGGAGCATTCGCCCGCGCTCTTCCGGCTCGCGCTGCGCATGACCGGCGGTTCGGAGTCCGCTGCGGAGGACGTGCTGCAGGAGGGGTGGTGGCGAGCCGTACGCGGTCTGAAGTCGTTCGAGGCTCGGTCGTCTCTGCGCACCTGGCTGTCGTCGATCGTGGTGCGTTGCGCGCTGGAGCGGATTCGGTGGGAGCAGCGGGACGGAGAGGCACTACCGGAGGAGCTGCCGCCGTCTCCAGACTCGCACGACATGGCAAGCAAGCTCGACCTCGAGCGCGCATTCGAAGCGATGCCGTCCGGGTATCGGACGGTACGGGTTGAGGGGGCGTGGCGCGCTCCACCGATCCAACACGACGCTGCGGATGAGGATGCTCCAGGCGGCTGCCGCTGTAGTGCTGTTCGTGTCTGGATGGGGCACGGCGCAGATCGGTCGGGGCGTGCCGGTCGATGAGCGGTACATGCTTCTGCTCTGGGAAGGGCCCGAGTTCCGAGCCGACCAGAGTCTGGCCGAGGAGTACGGCACCTGGGGTCGGACCGTGGGCGAAAGCGGTATCCCCATCTCGGGGGATGAGCTCGGGCCGTCGCGCCGGTGGTGGTGCGCTGACTACGTTCCCCTCAACTGATCGGCCCGCGGCGCTCGAGCGGTCCGATGATCGCTCCGAAGCCGTACTGCCCGAGCAGATCGTTGAACGCATCGAGCCTCGGTCCGAGCAGGTCTTGCACCGTCGAACGGTGCCGAGTCCACCGTATGCGTAGGTCCCCGAGCACGTCGTGCGAGCCTCGCGTCACGCCCGCCTCCGCGCGCTCGGCGTTTCCGTGCAATACGATGTACTGGAACTTGAGGCGAGATGGGAAGTTGATCACGGTCTGTCCGTCTACGACCCGTGCCTGGTAGAGCGAGTCTGCGACGGCTTCCAGATCGGCGGTGAGTTCGTCCGCGGCTTCCCCGACTACGTCGGCGCCTTCCCGGCCCTCGATACGGCCGACCAGCGTGCCGATCTGCTCCTCTACGTCGTTCACGTCCATGGCGGAGCGGTGGATCTCGGTCAGCTCGGCGGCGACCTGCGCGACGAACTCGTCCTGCTCGATGAACTCGGCCAGGTCTGTGTCGACGCGTGGATCCATGCGCACCTCGAGTGGCTGGGTCATCGTGACGTCGCCTGCGGTGAGCCGGACCTGGTAGGTGCCTGGCACCACGCGCCTGCCGGCGAGTGATCCGAAGACGTACGCACCCGGGATGTTCGGGATCTGCTCGTGGCGGAGATTCCATACGACTCGGTTGTGTCCGGCGCTCAGCGACATGGGCTCGGCACCCGGGCTGAGGTCATCGTCGGGATGTGTCGAGTAGGTTCGAATGACGTCCCCGCCGGTGCCGAGGATCTCGACGGCGACGGTGTCGCCCTCCGCGGGTTCTTCTGCCAGGTGGAAGTTCAGCACTGCGCCGTTCGGCGGATTCTGCCCGACGTTGTTCGCGGAACCACCGGAGCCACCGCTCGCCAGGCGATAGGCGTGGCGCGGCGGCAGCAGATGCGTCTCGCTCGGCTGGACGTCCAGCGCGGTCTGCAAAGGGGTCAGGTCGTCCAGGATCCAGAAGCCCCGGCCGGACGTTGCTGCCACGAGGTCGTTCTCGCGACGCTGGATGATGAGGTCGTTGATGGGCGTATTTGGCAGGTTGAGTCGCAGAGACTGCCACTGCTCCCCACTGTCCCACGATACGTAGATCCCCGTCTCGGTTCCTAGGTACAACAAACCGGGCCTCACCGGGTCTTCGCGAACGACCTTCACCCAATCTTCCTCAGCGATCCCGTTCGTGCGGTCGTCCCAGTTCTCTCCGTAGTCGTTGGTGACCAGCACGTGCGGCGTGAAGTCGTTGAACTTGTACCGCGTGTACGCGACGTACGCCGTCGCGGGATCGTGCGGTGAGACTTCGATGGCGTTGATCTGGCCCTCGTCGAGCCCCTCCGGGGTTACGTCGGTCCAGGTCGCGCCGTCGTCGCGGGTCAGGTGGATCAGCCCGTCGTCGCTGCCCGTCCAGATCGTACCGCGCTCGTGCTCGGACTCGATCATGTAGTAGATCGTCCCGTAGATCTCGCCCCCGGCGCCCTCGCCCGTAATCGGGCCACCGCCATATCCCTGCTTGTCGTCCTCGTCGCGGGTCAGGTCCGGGCTGATCTCCTCCCACGTCATGCCGCGGTCGCGCGTGCGCACGAGGTGGTTCGACGCGTGGTAGATCGTGCTGTAGTCGTGCGGCGACGCGACGATGGGCGCGTTCCAGTTGTACCGGTATCTCATCTCGCGGCTCTGGAGGGCCGCGGGCACCACCGGATACACGCCGACATCCCTGGAACCGGTGGTTCGGTGGTCGTACTCACTGATGATGCCCATGTAGCATCCTGCATAAACGAAGCGCGGGTCGTCGGGATCGAAGGCCGTGTAGGCGCTCTCACACCCTCCCACCGGGTACCAGTCCTTCCACGTGATGCCGCCGTTGCCCATGCTCGCGATCGCGACCGAGCTGTTGTCTTGCTGGCCGCCGTAAACGTGGTAGGGGAAACGGTTGTCCACGTTGACGCGGTAGAACTGCGCGGTCGGTTGATTCCGTTGCGTGGACCAAGAGTCTCCGCCGTTGAAGGAGACGTTGGCGCCGCCGTCGTTGGCGTTGATCATGGTCTCGCTGTCGTTCGGATTGATCCACAGATCGTGCGTGTCGCCGTGCGGCACACCGACGACGGTGAAGTTCCGACCGCCGTCGATGGATCGCATCATCGGGGCGTTGAGCACGTAGACAGTCTCTTGGTCCAGCGGATCGGCGAAGATCTCGATGTAGTACCACGCGCGGGCGCGCGCCGACCAGTTGTCACTGACGAGTTCCCACGACTCGCCTCCATCGTCCGAGCGGAAGATGCCACCGCCCGGATCGGCCTCGACGATGGCGAACACCCGGTCGGGGTTCGCTCGCGACACGTCGATCGAGGTCTTGCCCATCAGCTCGGGCATACCGTTCTCGATTCGATTCCAGGTGTCTCCACCGTCCGTCGACTTCCAAAAACCGCTGCCCGGGCCGCCGCTCTGCACCTGCCAGGGTAGCCGACGATGCTCCCAGAACGCGGCGTACAGGATACGCGGATTGCTCATGTCCATGGAGAGGTCGGACGCGCCTGAGTTCTCGTCGACGTAGAGAATCTTCTCCCACGTCCCCCCACCATCTTCCGAACGATAGATGCCGCGCTCCTCGTTCGCGCCGTACGGCGCGCCCTGCGCCGCCACGTACACGAGGTCGGGATTGGTGGGGTGGACGCGTATTCGTGAGATTGCCCGTGTGCGATCGAGTCCCGCGTGGGTCCAGGTCCGGCCGGCGTCCGTCGAGCGGTAGACGCCGTCTCCGTGGGACGTCATCACACCACGGATCGCGTGCTCGCCCATCCCGACGTAGACGACGTTCGGGTCGGACTCCGCGACCGCGATCGCACCGACCGAGGAGGTTGCGAGCTGGCCGTCGGAAACGTTGTCCCAGGTGATGCCCGCGTCGGTCGTCTTCCACACTCCACCGCCCACTGTGCCCATGTAGTACGTCATCGGCTCCGACGCCACGCCCACCGACGCCACCGAACGACCACCCCGGAATGGGCCGATCGAGCGCCACTCCATCTCCTGGAAGACGGAGGGGTCCACTACGGGCTCGGTTCCCTGTGTCCTCGCGGGCTCAGGGATCCCGACCAGGACCAGAGCGAACCACAACAGCCGGGGTGTCCGGAACATCGATCTCTCCACGGGGAGGAGTAAGTCGCAGTGTGAGGTGGCACACCATTCGGGATCACCGAGGGAGACGCAAGGGAACGGGGCGAGAAAGCCAACAGCCTAGGCTGGAATGGATGCCGTCTTCGCCACAGCGGTCACGATCCTTCCCAGGCGCCGCAGCTCGTGCGCGGGCATCTGAGGATCGAAGGGGAGATACACGCTCTCGGTGACGAGTCTCTTCGCGCCCAGTGGCGCGGCATCCGCGTCGGCGCCGTCCGTGACCACGTCGAGACGGCCGGACATCGGGTAAAAACCCTCGCTGCGAAGCTCTCGAGCCAGCGCGTCGCGGTCGGAGGTGAGGACCGGCAACAACCAATAGCTGTGGACGTCGGCGTCGCGCGTGGGTAGGTCGACTTCCGGTCCCAACGCCGCGCAGAGCGTGCGGCCCAGCTCGGTGCGTCTCGAGATCGCCGCGTTCCCTTCGCAGAGGCGTCGCTCGAGCAGCGCCAGCAATGCCGCGCACGGCTGGCGACGGATTGTGGTGAGCAGATCTTCGTTCCTCACGCTGCGTGTGAGCCCGTGAATGAGCTCCTCGTGGTCGATCCGCAGTGCGCCCAGCGCCGCGATGAACATGCCGAACAGATGAGGATTGGTGGAAGCCTTGAGGGCGCCGTACGTCATCAGCCGCCCTAGGTACTCGCGAGTGGGTTGTACCGGATCACTCTCCAGCAGCGAGCGCATTCGTTCTCGTACCTCCACATCCCTCACGCGCACGATCCCTCCTCCGACCGCGGTCGCCGTCTTCAGGGGGCCGAAGGAAAAGAGGTTGAGGTCCGCTTCGGCGTGCCCGGTCCACTCCGGGCCCGCGTATGCCTCGGCGCAGTCCTCGATCACCATGATCCCGTGACGCCGAGCGACCTCGACGGCGGGCTCGATGTCGAGTCGGGCTCCATAGAGATGTGTGAGCACCACGGCCCGCGTGCGTGGACCGATCAGTGCCTCGAGCTCAGCGACGTCCCACACTGTTGTGAGCGGGTCGATGTCCAACGGCACAGTGCGCAGACCATGGTGGTGGGCGAGGACCGGCATGTCGGGTACCGTGACGGCCGAGAAGATGATGTCGTCGCCCGCGTCCCACTGCATCGATCGCAGGAAGAGGTCGAACGCGGAGCGCACGGTGAGGCAGGCGATCGCGTCACCCTCTTCGGACCAGAGCCGCTCGACCCGGGCACGCACGGTCTGGCGGCGAGGAGGGGTGAGCGAAGACTCGAGCGCGAAGAACCAGTCTTCCCAACTGAAGTCGAGGCCCTTACACGGCCACATCACGGGTGCCCCTCCGACGGCGTCTAGACCGTCGCCCGCTGTCGTGCGAAGTACTTCTCCTCTAGCTGCACCAGGCGGTCTGCGATCTGGATCGCGAAGTCACGCGAGCGGCGCATGCCGGAATTCTCGGACTCGGGGCGGAACACTTCGAAGTCCACGTAGAACGAATCGCCCCGCTTCGGGATCGTCGACCACCTGTCCTGCCGGTCGCCACGCAGATACACGCATAGGGCGTGACAGTCGGGGATGGAATTCACGATCCTGCCCATACCGTGTGCGATCGTCTCCATCTGGATGCGGCCGGTCCGGCTGCGACCACCCTCCGCGAAGATGATTGCCGTGTCGCCGCGCGAAACGACGTGCTGGATGCGCTTGAGCACCTTCGAGACCTGTGCGCGCTCACCGCCGCGCACGATCGGGATGCACTTGGTCGCCCACGCGGCCATTCGGCTGATCCACACCGAGGCGAAGTTGTGGTACTCGGGTAGGTTCCACGGCACCCAGCGGTAGTGGAACACCAACCACCAGGGCCCGCCGAGCGCCCACGTCACCAAAGCCGAATCGACCATGGTCAGATGGTTGGGGCAGATCAGGATCGGCTTGTCGGTCTCCTTGACGAGCCTGCGGAAGCGTCGGCGAAGCTCCCTGACGTCTCGAATGCGATACCGCATGACGACGCTGAGCACGAAGATGGCCGAAGGAACCCAGACGACCGACCACAGCCTCCCGACCTCTCGTTGCAAGAAGAGGTTGAAGCGCGTTGCGGCAGGCAGACTCATCTCGACGCTCAGAGCTTGGCCGCGATGAGGGAGACGGCGTCCCCAATGGTATTCACATTGTCGGCGTCTTCGTCTTCGACCTCGATGTCGAAGGCGTCCTCGAAGTCGAGGATGACGTCTACCAGCCGCGCCGAGTTCACCTTCAGGTCCTGAAGGATGTTCGTTTCGTCGGTCGCCGACGCCAAGGCGTCTTTGTCTTTGGCATAGACGGCGATGATTTCAACGATCTTAGCGCGGATCTCACTCTGATCCATGGGCGTGGTAGCTCCTGTGAGTTCGATATTGGGGTCGTAAAGACTAAGGTCAGTCGGACCACTTACGGAAGAGCACGCATACGTTCACGTCGCCGAAGCCGAAGCCGGCCTTGATGATCGTGCGTAACTCGGGCGTTTCCGCGACCTCGTGGGGGATCGAGGCGGCGTACGGCTCGATCTCGGGGTGCACATCCTCGCAGTTGATCGACGGGTGCACGAAGCCACCGTGCAGCATGAGGATGCATGCCACTGATTCCATCGCTCCGGCGGCTCCCAGGCCGTGCCCGATCATGGATTTCGTCGAGCAGATGAGCGGCAAGTTCTCCGGCGTGCGTTCGAGCGCGACCGCCCAGGACTCGACCTCGTATGGGTCGGCTCCCGTGGCCGTGAGGTGGCCGTTAATGGCGTCGATCTCGTCAGACTCGATACCCGCATCCTCGACCGCCTGTCGGATACAGCGCCGCACGCTCGTTTGGTTCGGCGCCGTCATGCTGCCGCCCTGCCGGTGTCCGCCGCAATTCAGCGAGGCGCCCAGCACTTCGGCGTAGATCCTCGCACCTCGCGCCTGGGCGCTCTCGAGGCTCTCGAGGTGGACGATTCCGGCACCGCTGCCCGGCACGAAACCGGCGGCAGAGGCGGAGAGCGGTCGAGAAGCCTTCTCTGGCTCGTCGTTGAATTTTCGGGAGAGCACACGCATCGCGTCGAAGCCCGCCCAGATGTAGTGGCTCGACCCCTCGCTCCCGCCGCACAACATGCGGTCAGCGAGACCGCTCTGGATGCGCTGGTACCCTCCCACGATCGCCTCAGCACCCGTGCTGCACGCGCTCGAGTTGGACGTGACCTGGTTGCCGAGCGCAAGCAAGCCAGAAACGCGGGCCGAGACTCCGCTGCCCATGATCTGCTCGACGATCGTGCTGCCGAGGCGGCGCACCTTTGCGGCATCCGTCAGGGGGATCAGCTTCGCGCCCGCGGTATCGAGCCCGCCGATGCCGGTGCCGATCACCGCGCCGGCCTCCCAGTAGACGTGATCGTCTCCGTGCGCCGGTCGCTCGAATCCGGCGTCGGTCCACGCATCCACCGCCGCGATGCAGCCGAAGCGGTGATTGGAGTTCATTGCGAGCAGCTCGTCCTCGTCGAAGTACGCTTCGGCGATCGCGTCCGTTTCCTGGGGCACACCAGCGGCGGTGCAGCCAAAGTTGAGCTCCTCCAGAAGAGGAAGGTGACGGATCCCCGAAGCGCCCGCGCGCAGCGCGGCTTCGTAGGCCTCGAGTCCATTGCCGTTCGGGGCGACGACGCCCAAGCCTGTGATGACCACACGTCGATTCACTACCGGGGCACTCCCATGCCAGAGATTGTTCCTGAGCAGACGACGGTGCCGTCGTCGAGCGTCATTTCGGCCTTCGAGCGGATCTTTCCCCGCCGGAAGAAGACCTTCGTCGCGCGGATGGTCACGCGGTCACCCGGGCTCACGAGACCGGTGAACTCGACGTTGGCGTCGGTGAAGAGCGCCAACGCGTTGAGTACTGCGTCGCGGCCCTGATCCCACGCGATCAGGTACAGGCCGAGTGCGACAACGCCGACCTGAGCGAGGCTCTCGAGCAGGATCACGCCCGGGGTCACCGGGCGATGGGGGAAGTGGCCACGATAGAAGTCGTGATCATGGCGGAACGTGAAGCGGGCGACGATGTGGTCGTACGAGACTTCCAGGACCTCGTCCACGAAGAGGAAGGGGTCTTTCTGTGGGAGCAGCTCGAGCACCTCCCGGGGCGTGAGTACGACGCCTGTGCAATCGTCGCTCATTCGTGTTCCATCTTGCCGCCGCGCGAGCGCTCGCTCGGGTACGGATAGTCGGGATAGTCGATGTCGAGGAAGGCCCCGACTTTGGCGCGCTTGATCGTGTAGATCTCCTCGCCGTCTACCATCACGCGGGCGTCGCCGATGGCGATCGCGGAGCCGGATTTGGGTAGGGCCTGGTAGCGGACGATGTCGACCTCGTAGCGCACGACTTTGTCGTGCGGGCGGATCTGCCCGAAGAACTCGATCTCGCCGGCGCCGAGCGCGCGTCCCGTACCCATCGCTCCCCGCCACGTGCAGTAGAGGCCGATGAGCTGCCATACCGCGTCGACCCCGAGGCAGCCGGGCTGCACGGGGTCGGCGGTGAAGTGACACTGGAAGAACCAGTCGTCCAGGCGGATGTCTTTCTCGCCCACGATACGACCTTTGCGCCCGTTCTGGGTCATCTCGACCACACGGTCGACCATGAGCATAGGGGGCGCGGGAAGGCGGGTCTTGAAGTTCTCGGGCGGGTCGTCGATCAGACGTCCGTAGGACATGGCCAGAATCTCTTCATGCGTGAGATATGGCCGAGCCAGAAAGTCCTCGTAGGTCACGAAGCCTCCCCGAAGCGATAGAGGTGCCCCGACCAGGTGAGGCCCGAACCGACGCCAACTAAGGCCACGTCGTCGCCTGGCTGCCACTCCTCCCAACGCATCGAGACCACGCCCGGGGCGCCGGCCGCGCCCGTATTTCCGAAGTCCACGACATTGCTGTGGTGGAGTTCCTCGGAGATCTCGCACCGCTGACATACGGCGTCGAGCATCCTCAGGTTGGCCTGGTGCCCCACGAAGTGGAGGCGCCGGCCGGGGTCGGAAAACTCCCGCTGCAGCCTCTTGAGCACGCGCACCGTCTTCTTGATGGCGAACATCTGGACGGTCCGGCCCTTCTGGCGAAAATGCTCGTTGGACCCGATGGTGACCTTGTCCCACCCGGCCGGACTCGACTCGAGCGAGTTGCCGAGGATCTCGATGCGGGAACGCACCTTGGTCGAGATGATCGCCGCTGTCGTGCCGTCTCCCCAGAGCACCGCTCCAGCCCGATCCGAGTAGTCGACCGAGCACGTCACCGTCTCCGGCGTCACCACGAGCACGAACTCTGGAAGCGCCTCGGGCCTCATCATGCCCAGCGTATAGAGCGCGACGTGGAAGCTCGTGCATGCCGAGTTGATGTCGAACGACGGCGCCTCGATGCCGAGCTGCCCCGCGATCGTGCACGCGTCGGCAGGGGACATGAAGTCGGGCATGCAGCTTCCGGCGATGACCATCCCAATGTCGCTCGCCCGAAGCCCTGCACGCTGGAGCGCCATCTCCGAGGCGAGCCTGCCGGTCTCGGCGTGCGTGTAGGCGGACGCTTCGGCGGCCTGGCTGAAGTCGCGGTTCAGCGTCTCCTTGATGTAGTCGAGCGACATCACGGTACGGCGCGACTGGATGCCGACGCGCTCTTCGATCCACTCGGCGTTGGTGCCGATGTCCAGATCGGTGAGGAACTCGTTGGTGATCTCGTTCTCGGGGTGGAAGTGCCCGAGCCCGTGCAGGTACATGCTCATCGTGACAGCCCCGAAATCGCTTCGCCGCCATCTACGCGAATGATCTCGCCATTGATCCATGCGGCCTCGGGCCGGGACAGGAGATAGATCACGTTGGCGACATCCTCGGGTGTGGTGAGTCGGCCGAAGGGGTTCCGCGTCACCGCCTGCGCTTTCAGGTGCCCGCTTCCGGGGATCATGCGTAGCGCGGGCGTATCCGTGACGCCCGCTTGGATGATGTTCGACCTTATCCCGAAGTGCGCCATTTCTACTGCGATGGATCGGGACACGGACTCCAGCGCGGCTTTGGCCGCGGCGACCGCCGCATACCCCTTCCACGCAACGGTGTTGCCCTCGCTGGTGAGTCCGAGCACGCGCGCGTCGTCCGCGAACATGCCGCGTTCGCGAAGCCGCTGAGTCCAGCCGAGCAAGCTCGTGCCCATCGAGTGGATGGTGCGCGCCATGTCTTCTTCCTCGATGAACGCATCAGCGGAGTACACCGGTGCGGTGCTGATGCCCTGCAGGCCATACACGTCCTGCTCGAAGAGTTCGTCGACGGTCTCCGCGAGCTGTGGGGGGTCGACGTCCATCGCGGAAGCCAAACGCTCCCGCGCGTCGTTGTCGGAAGCGCTTTCCGGGCCTATCAGCTTGAGGTTGCCGAAGGCGATGGAGTGCAACATCAGGCGTACTTCGCCAGCGGCTCCGAGCGCCTCCGCGAGGCCTTCCAGGATCTCGTCGCGTTTTTCCGCGTTCAGCGCGTCTGCGTTGAACGTGAGTAGTGAGACGCCTCTTCCGCGTATCGCTTCGAATTCCGGCTCTATGCGCTTCATGGCGCCCCGGCGATCGCGATGCACGACACAGAGGTTGAAGCCGTGCCGAGAGAGCTTGTGCGCCGTGGCGAGGCCGAATCCGCTCGAGCCTCCGAGGATCAAGGCCCAGTCGTGCGAATTGGAGTGTGTGGTCGACATCAGGCGGGCGTGTTCCCCTGTCCCCAGACGGTTTTTGATAGAGCCTACAACGATACCCAAGAGCCCGATCTCGGGCTAGCAATCAGGGCGCAGGCGCGTCAGCCTGCGGCGAGGTAGGGCGGCCGTCCGAGCCGGACCTCAGCGGTCCCGAGCACTCGTTCGACCGCGAGCGCAGCTCCCAGCAGCATCTCGTCCTGACCTGCCGGCGCGACCAACTGCAAACCCACCGGCATATTGGCCTGGTCGAGCCCTACGGGAAGTGTGATCGCGCACAAGCCGAGCATGCTGACCGGACATGTGGGCCGGAGCGCCGCGTTGTTCGTCTCTCCGTACCGATCGAGGTCGTGCAAATCCGAGACGAGCGGGGGCGTGATGATCGCGGTAGGCAGCGCGAGCAGATCGGCACCGTCGAAGAGCGTTTTCGCACGGCCCATCAACTGCTTGCGCTCGGCTATCGATGTGGCGTACCGCTCCGAGTCGTGTGCGGGCGCGTCGGCGAGGCGCGAGCCCACCGTCGGGTGGAGGATCTCCAACCAACCCGGCAGGTCTCGCTCCAGGAAGGCCCGACACTCCGCTCCGGCGATTCCACCGGTCAGGTACAGCCTCTGCGCTTCGTCGAGCAGCGAGCCGTCCACGACCAGGTGACTCCATCCGTGCGCATCGAGGTCATCGAGCGCACGCTCCAGGACGTCGGCGATGTCGGTCTGGCAGTCGGCCCAGATGTCACATTTCGGCACGGCAATGCGGTGGCCAGCGGGGGCCAACGTGGAGAGATGTCGAAGCAGCGCGTTTGCTTCGCCCCACGCGGGGTCGATCGCTCCGAAGAAGTAGACGCTGTCCTCCACGGTGCGCGTCAGTCCGCCGACGCTGTCGAGCGACGTACTCAGCGGCACGACCCCGGCCACTGACCAACGGTCGTGCGTAGGCTTGTGGCCGACCGTCCCGGTCATGGACGCCGGGATACGGATCGAGCCGCCTGTGTCGCTACCGAGCGCGACCAGGGCTGAGCCCTCCCAGAGGCTCACGCCCGCTCCACATGACGACCCTCCTGGAATGCGAGCTTTTTCGGCATCCCACGGGTTTCGGGGCGTGCCCCAGTGCGGGTTGATGCCGACTGCGCCGTACGCGAGCTCGACGGTGTGGGTCTTGCCCACGAATACTGCGCCCTGTCCCCGCAGTTGGGCGACCAGCCACGCGTCCCTCTCCCACGAAGGCGGCAGCCGGCGCGTGGTGCCCGCGAAGGTCGGCATGCCCTCAACCCCAAAGAGGTCCTTGACGGACACGGGGATACCGCAGAGCGGTCCACCCGACCCGCTCGCGAGCAGGTCATCGGCGAGGCGCGCAGCACTCTTTGCGGCTGGCGCGTCTACATGCTTGTAGGCGTGTAGTCCGGCACCCCGACGCTCATGTCGCGAGAGGGCGTCATCCACGAGCTCCGCGCTGGAGATCTCTCGTTTCAGGAGCGCCTCGGCGATCCTAGCAAGAGGCTGCTCGATGAAATCGGTCATGTTCGGAGCTTACCTGGCGTTTGCGTCCCCGAACAGATAGGTAGACGACGACCGCGCTTTCCCCTGCAACGTAGGCCACTCCGACGCAATATGCGTAGATCTCTTCTCGCATTCACCGCTTTCGCGGCGCTCGCCGCAGTCGCCCCGTCCTCCGTGCACGCGCAGTCTCGCACCACCGCCGCGATCCGTGGATTTGTGTACGGGGCCAATGAAGTGCCGTTGGTGGGCGCCACGGTCTCGGTGCGACAGGTCGACACCGGCGCTGAGCGCACAGGGTTTACGAACCGGCAGGGTGCTTTCCTGATCCTGCTGCTCGCACCGGGCGGCCCGTACACGGTGACCGTCCGGATCCTCGGGTACGCGGAGAGCCGAGTCGAGCAACTCGTGCTTCCCGTGGGTGAGACGTTCACTATGGAGATGTACCTCGAGGAACAGGCGGTGGAGCTCGCGGGCATCGACGTCGCAGTCGACAGGGCTACGATCTTCACGCCGACGCAGGTGGGTCCGGCCACCAGACTGACCCAACGGCTCATCGACGCCATGCCCATCCTTTCCCGAGACGTGACGCAGCTGGCGGTTCTCTCGCCGCTCGTGAGGACGACCGAGGGCGGCGGCTTCTCGGTGGCTGGACAGAACGACCGCTACAACGCCATCCTGATCGACGGGCTGGTGAGCAAGGACATGTTCGGGCTGACCGCCGGCGGTGTGCCGGGAGGTCAGGCGGGCGCTAAGCTGATCCCAATCGATGCGGTGGCACAGTACGAGGTGCTGATCGCGCCGTTCGACGTGCGGCTCTCGGGCTTCACCGGCGGGGTGATGAACGCGGTCACCCGGGCGGGTACCAACGACTGGCGCATCCGTGTGGGGGCCGTCCACCGGGCGGAAGCTCTCATGGGTGATCTGTCGCTGCCGACGGGTCCGGTCGAGGCGTCGGGCGTGAACCGGAGCCTCGTTGCGTTTTCCGTCGGTGGGCCGATCATCGAGGACAAGGGACACTTCTTCGTTGCGGGCGAATTCGAGCGCCGGAAACAACCCCCGATGGGTTACAACCTCTTCCGGGACCCCGCGTCGCTCGTGCGGGTCTCCGAAGAGAGCATGGACTTGTTCAGCACGTTGATGCACGACCAGTTCGGCGTCGACACCGGGTCGGCCGGGATCTATTCACTGGGACGGCAGCTCTCCAATATCTTCGCTCGTTCGGACTGGAATCTCGGGGGCGGTGATCGTCTCACGATCCGCAACGTCTTCTCCAACGCGAAGAACGACGAGTCTCCCAATCGTTCCGCGTTCCTGCCGTACGAGCTGGGCTCCAACGCCGTGTTCCGGAGCTCGACGAA
Organism: Gemmatimonadota bacterium; assembly: GCA_022560615.1. Classification (NCBI taxonomy): domain Bacteria; kingdom Pseudomonadati; phylum Gemmatimonadota; species Gemmatimonadota bacterium. The sequence continues at coordinate 23,433 of JADFSR010000026.1, read as the reverse complement.
CAACATCACGTCCTTCCAGCTTTTCTCCGGGTTCGGTGATCGCTACGCCAACGAATTGGACGTGACGCTCCAGGTCAGCTCGGACGTGACCAGGCCCGCGGTCGAGTGGCCGCAGCTGGAAGTCGACGTGGCGAGCTCAGTGGACGGTGTCGGATTCCGGCGCCCCGTGCGCGTGGGCGGTCAGTTCTTCGCGCAGCAGAACGCGCTCGATCAGAAGAGCCTGCGCATCACGAACTCTCTGGACATCCGCAGCGCGGGCGACGACGTCGTGACGCTCGGCGTGACCGGCTCCTACTACGACATTGCGCACACCTTCCTGCCCGGTGCCGGGGGGGAGTACTACTTCCCGAGCTTCGGCGATCTCGAGCGCAACGCGCCGCACCGCTATCAGCGGACGGTGCTCGCCGAGGGGCAGGATCCCGCAGTGCGATTCGAGGTGGCCGAGTTGGGCGCGTTCGTTCAGCACCAGATAAACGCCGGCAGTGGACTGACCATGCGTTTCGGTCTGCGCGTGGACGTGCCGTACGTGATGGGCGCGCCGCCGCAGAATACTGGCGTGCTCGACTACTTCGGTTACGACACGTCGAAGCTGCCGTCGGGCAACTTCCTCATCTCCCCGCGCTTCGGCTTCAACTGGCAGAGCGAGGGCGCGCGCATTACGCAGGTCCGGGGTGGTTTCGGCTGGTTCTCGGGGCAGGTTCCGTACGTGTGGCTGGCGAACGCCTTTCACAACGACGGTCTGCGTTCGGTGACGTACACGTGTGAGGGCCGGTACTATATCGAGCCGGCACCCGCCCGTCCCGCTCCGCCGTTCAGCACCGGGACGCCGCCCACGTCCTGCTACCGCCCGGATCTGGAAGTGCAGCCGAGCTTCAACGAGCTGCGCAGCGTCGTCGTCTTCGAGCCCGGCTTCAGGTATCCGCAGGACCTGAAGTTCTCCGCCGCCGTCGACCACGAGTTCAGCAACCGTACGAACTTCACGATCGGCTTCCTCTTCAACAAAGCGCTGAACCAGATCGGGTTACAGGAGCTCAACATCGAGGGCGGCAACACCAACCTGGCCGAGCTCGGTGGCACCGAGCGCCGTTACTACCACCGGCTCGGAAGCGATTTCGAGCAGGTACTGCTCGTCACCAACGAGGGAGAGGACTGGGCCACGTCGATCAGCGCTGAGCTTCGCGGCCAGATCGGCGACCGGCTCAGCTATCAGCTCGGGTACGCGTTGGCCAGGTCGTGGGACCGGATGAGCCTGGTATTCCAGGACATGCACTCGAACTTCGGCTTCAACCCGAGTGAGTTCGACGTGAACCGGCCGCCGCTTCGCACCTCGAACTTCGACAGGCCGCACAAGATCGTGGCGACGGTCTTCGGCTCGCCGTTCCCGGGCTTGCCCGACACCGAGATGTCGCTGCTGTACACCGGCCAGTCGGGCTTGCCGTTCTCCTACGTCTACAACGGCGACGTGAACGGAGACGGATATCCGGGCGTCGGCGGAGCGCTGGATCGGACGAATGACCTCATCCACGTGCCGGAGAACCCGACACAAGCACCGCTCTCGCTCATCACCAAGATCCTCATGATCGACGCGATCAAAAACAACAAATGCTTGTCGGACTACCAGGGCACGCTCGTGCCCCGGAACGGATGCAGGGCGCCGTGGGAGCATCGGTTGGATCTGCGGCTGGCGCACACGGTGAGCTTCGGCGGGCGCGATATCCGCTTCGAAGGCGACTTGATCAACGTGCTCAACCTCGTGAACTCTTCCTGGGGCCAGGTGGAAACCGTGAGCCCCGTCGTGCCGCTGCTCGACCTGTGCGAGGTCGGTTGCGACGGCCCGCTACCGGCGAGATGGGGTGCTGCGGTGTTGCCGACCCGCGACGACTCGGGCGCGTTGCGGTCGCCCGATCCATGGACCACGGTGACCCCGGACTCTCAGTGGCAGATGCAGTTCGGGATGCGCGTCACTTTCGGGGGGAATCGCTGACATGACGGCGAGAGTCGAGATTCGTGCAGGGCGCCGTTGGGGCTCGAGCGCCTTGGGCGTTGCGCTCCTCGTCGCGCTCGTGATGCTCGCCTGCCAGGAGACGACCGGTGTCCAGTGGGTGGACAGCTTGAGGCTGGAACCCGACTCGATCTATCTGGTGCCCGGGGAGTCCAGCAGTTTCCGTGTGGTTCCCATGGATCAGAACGACAACCCTCTGCCCGACCGCGCGAGCCGCGTCGAGTGGCTTGTGAGCAACCCCGGAGTGGCCACGCTCGAGACGACGGAAACGGGCGCGACGGTCACGGCGATCACACCAGGCGCAACCTTCGTTCGCGTCGAGTTGGGGCGCGGGTCGGGGATCGGAGCGGTCTACGTCGAACCGGTTGAGCTCTCGGAGATCCGCATCGAGCCATCGCCGGTGGAAGTGGACTACCAATCGGGCAGGGTGACGGTGAGAGGGGTGCTCGTGGATCTCGAGGGCAACGAGGTGCCGGCAACCGGCTTTCGGGCATCATGGAGGATCGGTGACATCCAGGTCTTCATCATGGTCGGCGGGCAGGAGGTGATTACCGGCATATCCAATAGCGTTTTTGGCCGGAACCGGGGCACGTCGTCGCTGACTTTGGTAGTGGGTGACCGTAAGGTGACGACTCCAGTTATCGTGCGCTGACAACACGTCGGAAGGGGCGCTCTTTCCAGCCGGGCGAGTCCTACCGCCGGACCGGTGCCCTGCTCAGAAGCCAGGTCCCGCACCGGTGTGTTGTGCCGATGAACCGTTCAGGCAATGACCCCCACCTGGCGTCGCTCGGCGTACTCGTCCGCGGCCGTCGCGCGCTCCAGCGTCTCCCGGGGGCTCAACTCCTTGCTCGAGCATGTCGAGGAGCTCGTCGCCGTATGCCGTGCGCGTGGACGCCTGCGTGGCGACCGCACCGACACCCGCTCGCACCCACGGGACGCCGTTGCCGACGCATGGCGGCCAGCGGGACCTCAATCACGGGCTGCCTGGATCGATCTCCGCAAAGACGGCGGCGTTGCCTTGGCTGTCGAAGGAGAGAATCTGATACGGCTGCGGGTTGCGACTCTCCATGCCGGGTGATCCGGCCGGCATCCCCGCGACCGCGATACCGACGAGATCCGGGCGCTCAGTGAGCAGTCGCTTCATCTGCTCGGCCGGCACGTGCCCCTCGACCACATACCCGTCCACGAGCGCCGTATGGCAGGACGACATCGCCGTCGGTACCCCGGCGTCGATCTTGATCGTCATGAGGTCCGTCGTATTGCGCGCATCGACCGTAAAGCCGGCCGCTCTCAGATGCTCGATCCACGCGTTGCAGCATCCACACGTCGGCGTCTTGTAGACGAGCACGGAGGGGAGGTCCGAAGATGCTTCGGCGAGAAGTGGGAGCGGTTCCGCGGATTCGGCGGTTTCTGTACCGCCACACGCCGCGGCAATGAGCGTGCAGGTCAGTAGGACCGGTCTCAAGAGCTTCATCGAGCAATCTTCCATCGCGGTAGGGACGAGGATCTGACGCATTCAAGTTATTGCAATCCGCCGACGATGCCATGTGGTGCGAGCCCTTGAAACGGTCCGCTGGTCATGCCGTAGGGTTGTGCGACCTCCCAACCCGCTAACGGTTGCCGGCCACCTCTTCCAGCATCCGGTCTAGCGCATCGCGGTCGTACCATTGGCCACGAAGCATCACGCCCACGGGCCGCCGAAGTTGCGAGAGATCCAGCAAGGGATTCTCGTCGAGCAGGATCAAGTCTGCTCTCGCGTCGCGCGTCACAGTGCCGAAGTTCGCATTCTCGTCAACGAACTCCTGCACGAAACGCCCCGCGTTGCTCGTCGCGGCCTCGAGCGCGTCGAAGCTCGTCAGGCCGGCTCTGGCCAACGCGTCGATCTCGTCATGAAGAGAGAAGCCTGGAACCATGACGGGCTTCCCAGCGTCCGTGCCTGCGAGCATCGGGACGCCCGCACGGGCGAGCGCGCGAAGCATCTGCGGGTGGAAGTCCAACATCGCGCGGATCCGGGGGCGCTCTGAGGAATCCTTGTCCGTATAGGGGTTCGGGCCCGCCCACCGGTCCCTCAAAGATTGTGGGGCGTACCTCACGGCTCGGGAGGCGAGTCTCGTCTCGAGCCCCGCGATCGAGCCCCACTGCGTCTCGTTGTTGGCGAAGGTCGAAATCGTAGGCGTTACCCACGTGCCCGCTGCCGCGATCTCCGATGCGACGCGCTCGAGGTCCGACGGATCGAGCGTAGGGAAGCTCGCATAGATCAGCTCTTCGGCGTGCACAATGGACGCCTGACCGCTCTCGAGCACCTCGCGCAGCGACAGGTTCCTCGGCGCGTGTCCGACGATCGGGATCCGTACCTCTTCACCGACCTCGGTGAGCCGCTTGTACGCGTCCGCGGAGAGGTTGCCGTGAATCTTCACGAAGTCGTACCCGAGCCGGGCCTGCTTCCGTACCTCATCTTCGGCCTGCTGCGGCGTTTCTACCCTTGGCTCGTTGGTGAAGGGACCGGACGTGTACATCGTCGGGCCCAACACCTCTTCGGAGCGGATCCGGTCACGGAGCTCGAGGTGGCGTGGCTCGCCCTCCAGGTTGAAGACCGTCGTGACGCCGTTCGCAACGAAGAGCTCAAGCCACTGCTCCGCATCCTCTTCCAAGTGCACGTGCGCGTCGGTGAGTCCGGGCATCAGGTACTTGCTGCCGTCGCCCGGGATGATGAGCGCGCCGGGCGGGGGCTCGATTTGCCCGACTGGACCTATACTCCGAACGAAGCCGCCCTCGACGATCACGATCTGATTCTGGAGGACCCGGTCCCGATCCATAGGTAGGACGTTCACGTTCACGAACGCCACCGCGCTGCTCTCGACCGCCGTGGTGACGGAGCCTCCACCGTCGGCGACCGAACTCGGGTGCTTGGAGGCATGCCCGTCCGGTCCGATGTGGACGTACAGGACACCGAGCGTGCCGGCGACCAGGAGTAGGCCGACGGTGTCTTTGGGCGTAAGCTTCATTCGTGCGCCGCAGATGTGCTGGATTGGCTACCAAGCTACAACACGTCGGGCAAATCGCCCAAATCACTGCTCGCTCGGGACCGGCGATCTGACGCCTACGCGGGAGTGTCGGCCTCCCGGGTCCAGCGGCTGAGCAGTTGAACCATCGCTTCTACTCAACGCATCGTGTCGTGCTGCTCCGCGCGGGCTTTCGCTTTCTCCGCGACTGACAGTGCGCCTCTCACGCCGCTCGCTCCAGGAACCGGCAGGTTCCCGACGATGCTGTCCTTCTGCGCCTGGGTGAGCGTATCAGAAGCGGTTAGCGCGTCGCCAGAACCGCTCCCGCAAGCACCACCAGCGAGCAGCGCGATGGTAACGATCGTGAGTCTCTTCATGTGGTTCCTCCAGCCAGAGACATGAAGCGAGTCGTTGGAATCGGGTCCTCGCCAAGACGTACCCTTGCCGGTCGGAAACCCCGACGCAAGTTGAGCCGAGGACGACCACCGGAGGGTAACCCATGGACCGAAGGCGATTCCTGAGGTCGAGCGCTGTCGCCGTGCTCTCGGGAGCAACGGCGCCGGACGTGCTCGCGGCTGCGAAGCGCCCTGGAGCGGGAGACCGCGTGAGCACAACCTCTCGCCGCGATCCTCGAGCGCTCATCATGGACGCGATGGGCGAGCTGCGTCCGGTCTACGAGCCGCCGCTCGTACGTGAGATGCTCGCGAGCGGCATTGATTCTATCACGGTCACGCTCTGCGACCCGAAGTTCCTCGGCGCGGAGGCGCTGGATGTCGCTGTCGATGGGCTCATGGAGTACGACCGCTACCTCCGGGAGAATCCCGAGCTGTTCGTGAAGGCGTTGTCTGTGAAGGACATCGACGAAGCGCGCCGGTCGGGCCGCATGGCGGTCTTCTACTTGTATCAGAACTCCGAACAGTTCGGGGACGATCTGGACCGCGTCGAGATGTTCTATCGTCTGGGCCTCACGAGCTGTCAGGTCACGTACAATACCCGCAACCGGGCGGGGGTCGGGTGCCAGGAGGACGGGGACGACGGCGGCCTGACCGACTTCGGCAGGGAGTTGATCGACCGCATGAACGCGCTCGGTATGCTCGTCGACCTTTCCCACGCCAACATGCGGACGATGGCGGACGTGGTCGACTACTCTCGCGTTCCCGTCATCGTCTCGCATACCGCATGCGCCGCGGTACATACCCACGTGCGCAATACCACCGACGAGAACATGCGCTCGCTCGCGGACCGTGGCGGCGTGGTGGGCATCTGTCAGCTACGCCCGTTCCTGACGACGAAAAAGGAGGACAACCTGCATGCGTACTTCGACCATATCCGGCACGCGGTTCAGGTAGCCGGCATCGAACATGTGTGCATCGGCAGCGACCGCGATCATCGGGTCATCGAGCTGACCGAAGAGTACCTCGCGGAACTGCGCTCGGAGGAGGGCAACATCGATGTCAACGAGATGCCCTGGTTCATCCACGACTTGAACGGACCACGCCGCATGGAGGTGATCTGGGACGGACTCGTGAGTCGAGGGTATTCCGAGGATCAGGTCGAGAGGATCATGGGCCAGAATTTGTATCGCCTCTACGCAGAGGTGATCCGATAGGACCGGGGAAAGGGAATTCGATGCGTCGTTCGTCGTACGTAGCTGGTCCTCGCTGGATCGGGCCCCTGGCGACGTGTGTGGGCCTCGTGGTGTCGGGCTGCGGAGGTGAGTCGGAGATACAGCCCGCTCAGACGGAGCCCGAGGGGCCCGAGGTCGACTTCATCCAGGAGGCGGTTTGGTCGCCGAGCGGGGACCGGCTTCTAGCGGCGTGGCACCAGGGAGGCCGGTACCGGCTGTACGGTGTGCTCGGTCCGGATACGACGGGCTCGGCGCTCGAGCCAGGCTCGGGCTTGCGTGTATCTGACGGACCCGACCTCTGGCCTACATGGTCGAGGGATGGGCTTTGGGTTGCGTTCAGCTCCTCGCGCGACGGCCAGTCGGAGATTTACCGAATGCGGCCCGACGGCATGCAGGTCGAGCGGCTCACCGACGACCCGGCCGAAGATGCGCATCCCGCGTTTTCTCCCGACGGTCGGAGCCTCGCTTTCATCTCGGACCGGACTGACGGCGCCCCCCGGCTTCATATCATGGACGCGGACGGTTCGAACGTGCGGGTGGTCGGAAGCGGTCCCGGTACCGGGCATCATGCGCCGGCGTGGTCTCCAGACGGGACGCGTCTGGCGGTTCAGGTCACCATGGAGGACGGCGAGTACGTGTATTTGGCGACCCCCGCCGGGGGGTGGGGGCGCGTCAAGGCGGGCACGTTCCCCGCGTGGGCGCCGAACGGCGACGACATCTACCTCACCCGAAACGACTCCCTGCTGGTCACGCGTGCGAGCACGGGGTCAATACGTCTGGTGCTTGCGGACGGCTTCGCTCCCAGGCCGTCTCCGGATGGTCGTTGGCTGGCCTTCGTCCGGGGCGAATGGCCCATTTCCGCGCTGTACGTGCTAGATCTCGAGACCGGTGTCGAGCGGCGGCTGACGCGCTAGGCGCCGCCCTCGGAGCGGGTATCCCACTCGGCGATGCGCTCCGCGAGTCGGAAGATGGAGAGGGGCGCCGAGCCCTCCGCCTTGTTGTTGGCGATCACGAACACCTCTTTCTCGGCGATGAGCGCGTCCAACGCGGCGATCGCGATACGCTCTCGTGTCTCCGCGTCCTCATCGACGATGGCGTCGAAGGGTTCGTAGCGTTCCTTGGCGACCTCGTAGCGCAGGCCCGAGCGCAACATCCAGCGCACGAGGAGGGCCGGTTGTCGATACGCCTGCACCGAGTCCAGTTGCCGCTCGAGCGAAGCCATCGCGGGGTGCACCGAATAACAGTGCGCCGCACCAGTGGCCAGAAGCGCCGTCGAATACGAATCGGTCAGGAACGCCGCGGTGCGCAGCTCGACCGCGTATAGCGGACCCTTCGGCAGGGCGTCGAGAAACCCGTGCAGCCGTTCCATGAAGGGGCCGCGTCCACCGACGAGGTTGGGAGGGATCGGTGGGAACTGAAAGAGCAGGGGACCCGCTTTGTTCCCGAGCCCCTCCATCATCGGCCCGATCACCTCGTTCGCCGCGTACTGCGGGTCCAGGAAACGAGGGTTGGGCCCTCGAACGCCATATCCTTCCGGGTCGGTGGGCGAGGTGAGCAACCGATCCGCTTTCACGAGGAACCTGAAGTCCTCCGGTACCGCGTCCGCGTAGGCGCGGAACGCGTCGGAAGTGATCGGGCGGTAGAAGGTTCGATCGACACCGACGGTGCGTAGGAGCGGGTGCTGCGCGTATGCCGCAAGCCCGTGACTGGCAAGCGTCTGCTGGGACACCCGCCGGTCATAGACGATTCCCTCCCAGCCCGGAAAGCTCCAAGACGACGTGCCTAATCGCAACTCGACTGGCAGCTTGTTCGCGATCTCGGACTGTCGCTGGGAGTGATCGACGGCGGCGACCGGCGCCGACGCTAACCGCGGCGCTTCGTCGGGGAAGAGGCCGAGCTGTAGATCCATGGCCCCCAATATATCTACGACTTTCATAGGGGAGGCCGGCGAGGGCAGGGATTACTCCGCTCACCTACCAGTGTCCCGTCCCAGAAGTTCGCGGGCATTCGGGCACCGATGTATCCACCCTGGCTGCGTTGCTCCTCCTCGCGGTTCCTGGCGTGCCGCCGCCGTCATATTTTGGCGGTCATGGACGTCCAGATCTTCGGCGTGAACAACAACGCCGACGTGCGCAAGGCACAGCGCTTCTTCAAAGAGCGCCGAGCAGGAGTCCACTTCATGGACTTCAAGCAGCGCTTGCCATCCAAGGGAGAGCTCCGCCGTTTCTTCCAGAAGTTCGGCGAGGAACAGCTCATCGATCGAGACGCGAAACGCTTCAAGGCGTTGGGGCTGCAAACGGCCTACTACGGTGACGATCGCTGGCTCGAGATCGCCTGCGAAGAGCCGCTGATCCTGCGAATGCCGCTCGTGCGCAGGGGGAATGACCTGACCGTAGGGTCCGCTGAGGCGACATGGAAGGAGTGGGTGGCGAAGTAGCGTGCCCTCGGCCCCTAGCAGCCCGCGGCCGCGCACGCCTCTTCGACTCAGGGGTCGCGGGTCTTTCGTCGGGTAGCCGAGTCAGGGCCGCGACCCAATGTCGTCTGCGAGACGTGCGCGGCCACGGACGGCGCACCCGATTCGGCGTGCGATCCTGACGCGCCTCGTGCAGGGAGAGTCCGCCTCGGTGAGCGGAGCTGGCACAGCCGTTCGACGTCTCGCTCATGGCCGTCTCGAAGCACTTGAGGGTCATGGAAGAAGCGGGGCTCATCCGGCGGGAAAAGGACGGCCGCGTGCATCGGTGCTGGTACGATCCGGACTCAATCGGTATCGCGAGCGATTGGATCGAGATGCACCGACGGTATTGGCAGCAGCGGCTGGACTCGCTGGCAGCCTATTTGGAACAGGCGAAAGGGAGGGGATGAGCGTTGCCAATCGAGACAGGAGACACCTGATGAGCGTAGGAACATCGAACGAGTTACGAATGACCCGCACCATCAAGGCGGACCGGATCGTCTACACGTGGGACTGGGAAGACCCCGAGACCGCGATGGGCGAGACGGTCGTCACGGTCGACTTCCTGGCCAAGGGCGATTCGACCGAAGTCGTGCTGGTGCACAGCGGCTTCCCGGCTGTCGAAGCGAAGGAGTCCCACGAGCAGGGTTGGGGTGCGTGCATCATGCGCTTCGAGGGGCTCTTCGACTAGTCGAGAGGGCCGGGGTCTGCTGCCTGCGCTTCAGCAGCCTCCAGCAGGCGCCACCTGAACTGCAGAACAAACCAGGCCAAGGACGAGCCAGCCAAGATCAGCACGCCGAACGTCACGCCCAGCATCGAGACCCGGACGCCTCCCCAGAGCACGCTGGCGGAGACGGCGGCGGCCTGGGCCAAGCGCGTGGCGGTCACGATCCCCACCAAGGTGCTGAGCACGCCAGCGACCGTTGCGAAGGCGCCCCATAGGAGGATTGCGTCGACTACGGCCTTGCTCATCGGATCCGCGAGCGCTCCGCGCCCGAAGAGCCGCGCTGCCGAGTAGGACGCCAGGCCGACAACGGCCGCAGATGAGAACACGAGCGGCCACCGAGCGAAGCCGATTTCACCGAACATGTCGACCATTACGATGCCTCCTGTCCGCGTTGCGCCGTACGGGGCCGCCTCTCATGCTGCGAGCTCCTCCGGTGCCGCCGACGCCTCGAGCAAACGCCACCTGAGCTGCAAGGCGAACCACACCAGTGACGAGCCGGCGAGAATCAGGACCCCGAACACGGAGGTCAGCAGCGCGAGCTTGATACCGCCCCAGGCGAGCGTCGTCGAGACGCCACCCGCCACTTCGATCGATTGAGCGGCGACCACGACTCCGATCAGCGTCCCTAGCACGCCGATGATCGCGGCGAAGCCACCGCCAAAGAGGATGGCGTCGATGAACACCTTGCTCTTCAGATCCGCCCACGCGCTCGGCCTGAACAGCCGCACGCTGGAGTAGGACGTGAGTGCAAAAATCACGAAGCAAGTGAATGCGAGCGGATACCCCATGAAGCCCATGCTTACCCACAGCTCATACATCGTCCTTCCTCCCCAGTTTGTGGGTCGTATTGTCGATTCCGAGTACTTCCCTCTGATCGCCTTCGGCGACCGCGAGCCATCGCCGCAGGATGAACCAGCCCATGACGCCGGTGAGTGCGATCATGAGTGACGCCGCCGACAGGGCCGCGTCTCGAACTAGCCAGACCGGAGTCAGCGTGCTCGCGAGTTCCGGCGAAGACTCGAGCGTGGAAGCGAGCCGGTAAAGGTCCAAATTGAGCCCCACGAAGCCGGTCAGCACCGTCGTGCACGCCAGAGCCAGGATCGCGTTCAGACCTCGCCACGGGACCGCGTGGTCCCGCTTGATCCAGAGTTGAAACGCTTTGGCCAGCATGGCCGCGAGCAGGAGCGCACCCTGCGCTAGCACCGGCCACAGGAACGGAGACGCCTCATCCAGAAGATCGGCCTGTAGCAGCGCGACCCCGCCCATGAGCAAGACGGTGGAGGTAGCGAGCACGAGCGCCCAACGCTCCCCGACCTTCAACCGCTCCGGCGTGATGTGCGCCGTGAACCGCTCGTACAGCGGTGCGTGGACCCGCTCAAGCGCATGGAGCGCGCCTGCGTCGGGGACGAGCGCCTCGGACGCGCGCCGCCGAGCCTCGTCCATCGGCAGGCCTTCGGCGACGAAACGCTCGCTCAGCGCTTCGAGGTCGTACGCCAGCTCACGCAGGATGAGCACGCGTGCCGGGAGCGGCACCGCGAGACCACTTCCGACTTCCCGTAGCACCTGTGTGAAAGCGCCACCCCCCCGCGCTGTCATGCTGGTGCCTCCCCGGGGCGACGCAGCACGACCATGAGTCGCGACACGATCTCCTGCACACGGTCCGTTTCACCGCTGAGATGCCGCTCCCCGGTCCCGGTGAGCTTGTACACCTTGCGGCGCCGACCGCCTTCCTTCGTCCAGGAGCCCTTGATGAGACCCTCTTCCTCGAGGCGATGCAGGATCGGGTACAGCGTACCGTGTCGGAATCGAAAAAGACCGTTGCTCTCGGCCTCGACGTCCAACGCGATCTGATAGCCGTGCTTCGCGCCGGCTCGGAGCGTCGACAGGATCAGCAGCTCGTTGATGTCCCGGGCGAATCCCTGGACGTCGAAGTCTTCCCTGGTCACGTCGTCCCCCTCACGTCACAGACGTTCAGAGCGTCTACGTATCGTCTGTCTTTATATCGACACTCTTTATATACGTGTGCAGGAGAGGCTCCGCAAGCTTTCCTCGCGGGGTGCTACCGGGAGTTCAGGCGGATGGAGCCGCGCGCCTCAATCGGCGAGTCCCACCGCACGGGGCGGACGACCTGTGGCTCAGCCGGAATCGGTGGAGCGACCCCTGATCACTCCCGCCGACAACTGGACCGACCGGGCGGCGGCCTCGACGGCGCGCCTGGGATGGCCGGCCTCCAACTCGTGCTTCGCAACGTTCAGTAGCCGCCGAGCACGCCGCAGCGCCTGTGCCTCCTCCTCGGTCGGTGCGTCGCCCACGGCCTGGATCCCGGCGCGCAACGACCGCACCGCGTGATGGATCCACTTCCCGGCCACGTATCGCGGCGAGAGGTGTCGCAGGGCCTCCGCTGCAGCCAGCGCGTGATGCAGTGCCGCAATCGCTTCGCCCGCGTCGAGCTTCGCCTCTGCCGTCGCTACGCGCTCCGCGATGCGCGCCACCTGCGCGGCGATGCGCTCGGAAACGTCGCGGCCGTCGAGATGTCCCTGGATGCGAGCCAGTCCGGCCGCTGAACCCGCCACCGCTTCTGCGGCGACGTCGGGTCCGAGTGCGGCCATGATGCCTTGGAGCGTGTGACCGTAGCTTCGGTTGGAGAGCCGCCTGGCGGCGTCTTCGTTCCCGGCTTCCAGCGAGTCTTCCGCGGCCATCGCGAACCGACGCGCGGCGTGGAAATAACGGACCGCGGTCGTGTTCCCCTCGTCCGTTGCGTGGATCGCCTCACGGGACGCGCGCAGCAGCGCGCCAAGGGAAGGCAGCCGGACGTCGCTCGCCTCGGAGACCTGCTTCGGCGAATTGGGCAAGCGAGGCGTCGTCGACGGCGTCCAGCGTCGGGCCGGTCGATTGCTCACAACCCGCAAACGCGATCGCCAGCGCAACGAGGATCGGGCCGCGGAATCTCATATCATCCATCCGGAGTTGGTCGCTACGAGTCGGCTTACGGGCGCCAACCTACGAGATGGGTCGCTGTCTGGGTAACAGCTTCACGCTCCAGAGACCCGAGTTGGTGTCGCTGAAGAAGACGTGGCCTTTGAACGGTTGCGTGCCCCACACCATGGTGGCGTTCGCTGTGTAGCCTATCGGAGACGCCGACTTGAAGACCGCGATTTCTCGGCCCTGGGTATAGAGGTTGCCCATCAACTCGCCGCTGATGTCGACGACGCGCATGCCGCCTTCGTAATACGACTGGTACAGCTTGTCGTCCTCGACCCACAGGTTGTGCGTGCCGAACTCGGGTACCTCGTAGCGAGCCACCATCTCCGGGTTTTCGGGATCGGTGAAGTCCACAATCTGGACATAGCCACGTGTTACGAGCGGGAATCCGCCCGTGCCCGTCTCGGGGTCGTACTGTCGCTGGTAGGAACCCCACGATTGCGGGTAGCCGGCCCAAGCCAACCCCCGGCGGTTCATGATCTCGTCACCGAGGAATAGGTATGTCTTTCCTGTCGACTCCTGGAAGTAGGGAAACGTGGCGTGAGTGCGTCCGGAGGGCGTGGCGTACGACGTCACGAAGACGGGATTCTCAGGTGAGCCGCCCCAGCGGCCGTCCCCGACATCGACCACCACCACGCCGGTACCCCACTCCGAGGAATACGCCAGGCCGTTGTGGACCCACACGTCGTGCAGACGGCTGTCCGGATGGTTGTACTCCGAGACGTACTTCGGGTTGTAGATGTCGGTGACATCGATGATGACGTACTTGTCTCCGTTCGAGAGCGCGTACAGGTAGTCGTTCTCCGCGAACATGTTGTGCACGCCGCCCGTGATGCCGTCATCGTACAGTGCCGCGATGGTCGGGTGCCTCGGGTCGGCCATGTCGAGGATGACGAGCCCGTCGCGCCGGTTCGTCGCGCCTTCGCGGGAGAGCACCGCGTAGCGACCGTCGGGTGACGCCTTGACGTCGTTGATGGTGCGAGCGTCGACCTGGATCGAGTCGATCTTGGTGATCACAGCCGGGTCGGTGACGTCGTAGAAAAACGCGAAGCCGCCTGAGACCTTCGACCCCGTGATCGCGTAGTCGCGTCCGTCCACTCCTTCGAAGACCCATAGGTCCGTCGTTCGGTACCAGTCCTCGAGTCCGTGACCGACGACCTCGAGCTCCTGCACGACATCCCGTGGCCTAGCTTCGAACGACCAGCGAGCCGAAAGCGGGCCGGCGGCCGCCGTCACGGTGTGAATGCCCGGGACGTCCGCCACGAAGGCTCCGAGCCTCATTTGGCCAGTGGCTGGGATGCCGAGCATCCCGTCCGTCGCCGTGTACGCGTGCGACCAGTTCACAGGGGCGTCCTCGACGATCGCACCCGTAGCGTCACGTACTACCGCCTCGAAACGGAGCACGTCACCGGTTCGCACTGAACCGTCGGGTCCACCGAGCAGCTCGATGTCGGTGCCGGGGAACGTGGCCACCTCGTGTATGAGGGAGCTGGTCACGCCCTCGAACGAGGCGCTGATCGTGACGATCCCCTCAGCGTGTGCGCTCACGCCCCCGTACGCATCGACCGTGGCGATCGATGCATCGGACGAAGTCCAGATGAAGATCGGGTCCGGCCGCGCCGAACCGTCCACGCTGAACGCTCGAGCCGAATGGGAAACGGTCGTGCCGGCGTAGAGCGTCGCCGCGGGCTCGATCAGCACTCGGTCCACGGCGGGCCACGTGACGACGATGGGCACGCTGAGGGACGGGGGGCGCGCGGTCGAGCCCGCCGGCATCACCACGCTGACGTTGATGGTATACTCGCCTGGCACGATCCCGGTCACGACGCCGTCCCCGATTTCGATCGAATTCCGCGGGCCTGTGATGCGAAGCTCCACGCGTACGACTGCACCGCTCGCGTCCAGCGCCTGTACCGTGAATGGCACTTGATCGCCCCTGGCGACGGTGAGTTCCGCGGCGCTCGCTACCAACCGGGTGACCGTGGTCGCGTCCTGCTGCGCGGCGAGGGGGACTGTCCCGAAGGCAATCAGGAGAGGTAGGACGGGTGTGACGAGGCTGCGCGGCATGGTTCGGTCCGGATGTGTATGCGTGGGTCTAGAATTCTGCGACGATCGCAATGTGAGCCCCATTGGGACTCACTGCGAGACGTGAAATCGTCATTCCGATGTCGGCGAAGTTCGCGACTTCCGTCCATTCGGAGCCCGAGCCCGGTTTCCAAGCCACCAGCGAAGAACGGTGGCCCATGAGCAGGACGCCGTCCGGCGTCCACGCGTGGAAGTCTCCGCCATCCAGTGTGGCGATGAGCAGTTCCGACTCCCCGGTGCCCGGACGGAGTCGCATGATGGACGAAGTACCGTCCTCGTGTCGCTGGACGTAGCTCACGTCACGCGAGCCCGGGATGGGCTGGATGGAGCGACCGACGTTGTGGGCAGCGACCGGGAGCAGGCCCAGGTTCTCGTTCCAGATCTGCAGCGTCGCGGGATCGCCGAGCACGAACATCACAACCGTGCGGTCGTCAGCCCATTTGTGGTAGCCGACTCCGGCAACGTCCGGAATGAGAACCGCGGCGTTCCGTCCGTCGGCGTCGAAGCGCCACAGACGCTGGGTCGAGTCGGCCTCGACGCGAATGACCGAAATTCCGGACCCATCCGGTAGCGGTGTCGCTGAGTACTCACTCTCCGGCGCCGACTGCGTGACTTGGGCCACGCCGGCCGACGCGATGTCGTACCGCCAGATGTCTGCCTGACCCGAGTGGTCGTCGACCGCCGTGAACCAGAATCCCGAGCCGTCGGGCAAGAAGTACGGCTGGTTGTCGTAGCCCGGACGTTCCGTGACGTTCTCGGGCCTGCCGATACTCGGCATGCCCTCCGGCGTGCTGGTCAGGGTCGCGAGCCAGATGTCGGTACCCGGCGGGCCGGGGGGCAACGGCCCGGAAGACCGGGATTCAGGAGGCGCGTCCGAACCACACGCGGCGAGCCCCAGCGCTACGGCGAATGCCGAGACGAAGCGCACGGGAGACCAGGGCAGGGGGCGCGGTGTCGGCCGCGAGCCCGGCGGCGTGGCATCGGCGTTGCTCATCATACAAGCAAGATGGGCCAGGAGTGGCGCAGGGCGAAAGCCCTGCTGTGGCGCGCCTGGGGGCGGACGTCGACGTGATGTCACTTCCGTGCGCCTCCATTCGTTATATGAGGTGGCAACGGGAATCAGGGGGGGAGGCGGCGTGCGCAGCACCGTGTGGAAGACGCTGGGAATCTTGGCGATGGTCGGCCCGATGGGTTGCATGCCCCGATCGCACCGGCCACGCGGGAATTGCTGGAGAGTGCCACGACGTACCAACTCCGGTCGTCCGATGACGGTACAACGACGATCATCGAGTACGCACAAGCGATCTTCGGATTCGATTCCCAGGGGCTCAGCGTGAAACAGGATGTGCTGGTCTTGAGCGATGGCTGCTGCGACGGGTACGTCTACAGATTCGAGAGGGCTTCGTGAGCAGGCGTGCCTTGACCCTCCGCTTCGTCTCCGGGTTCCCGCAGGCCGCGCTCGCGGTGGCAATGACCCTTGCGTCGGCGGCTTGTTTCGACTTGGGCCCGAAGAGCCAAGTCGATGAGCTCGAAGAGGCCCAGGAGCTGTGGCGGTCCCAGCGCCCCCTCCGATACGTGTACACGATCCAGCGCCAATGTTTCTGCACGGAGGACGCTCGGGGGCCGGTCCGCGTGACGGTCGACGGAGAGATCGTCGTCTCGCAGTTCTATGGCGACGGCCGGACGGTCGACGCCGCGGCCGCAGGTTGGTTTCCCTCGGTCGACGGCCTTTTCGCGGTCCTGCGAGATGCGTTCGATGAGGGCGCATACGAGATTCGCGCAACCTACGACCCTCAACTCGGCGTCCCGGTCGACTTCTGGATCGACTACTCCCAGAACACTATTGACGAAGAGCTCGGCTTCACGGTGACCGAAGCCGTGCAACCGATTTCCTAGTCGCGGATTCACGGAAGAGGCAACCGCAGGACCGGCTACAGGCGTCGTACGGGGCGACGACGACGTGGAAAACGGAGCGACCCGTGCATGATACCGTAGATCTTACCGGTCTTCAGCTATCGATCCTCGACGTGCTGTGGGACCGCGGGGAGGCGACGACCCAGGAGGTGTGGGAGCACCTCAACCGTGAGCGCAAGCTCGCGAGGACGACCGTTGCGACGTTGCTCTCCCGGCTCGAGCGGAAGTCGGTGTTGATCCACCGAAGGGAAGGGCGCCAGTACGTCTATCGTGCGACGGTTACGCAATCGGAAGTGCGCCGCTCCAAGGTTCGTGATCTCACCGCAACACTGTTCGGAGGCGACGCGACAGCGCTACTGAGTCATCTGGTGCGGGCGGACGACGTGGAGGCGGACGAGCTCGAGCGCATCAGAGAGCTGATCGACGCGGCGGTGAGCCAGAACGGGGGCCGCGATGCTTGAGGCCGTGGGAGGCGTCGCCGCGCTGGGCACCGAGTGGCTTCTCACCTACCTGGTCCACAGCTCGGTCCTGATCGCGGCCGCCTGGTTGGCGGTGCGCACCGGTCGTGTACGCGCCCCGGTATCTCAGGATCTGCTCTGGAAGTTCACGGCGCTCGCCGGGATCGTGACCGCGACCGCGGCGGTACTGCCGCGGTCTGCCCCTCAAGAGATCCAGGTGACCGCAAGATTCGATCGCATAGCCGAGCTCGCGCGCCCCGAGATGTCGAAGCTCGGCACTGAGGGGTTCGATATCGGGCGATCCCCTGTTGAAGGCATGCGCGTCCTACGGCTGTACGGGGGCGCGAACACAGAGCTGTTCGCGATGAGGGGCGACGTCGCTGGACCGTCGCCCGAGTGCCGAGCAGCGCTTCGCTCAGGTCCGGGCGCGGGAACGGGCTGGGTCGACCGCCTCAGGACCGCCTGCGGAGATAGCCCCACCATCGCCTGGTACCATGTCTTGATGCTTCTTTGGGGCGCCGGCGCCGGCCTTGGACTGCTCGTCCATTGGCGACGACGCCGGGATCTGGCCGAGTTGCGTCGATCGCTAGTGTCGGCTTCGGTCTGCGCGGACCAGGCATTGGCCGCCGTCGTGCGTGGCACAGACGTGCGCCCCACACTTCGCGTCTCCGCGGCGCTGGATGCGCCGTGCGTGATCGGCTATGACACCATCGCACTGCCCGACCGGTGTGACCGAGAGCTTCCGCACGACGAGCTTCGCGCCGTGTTGGCGCATGAAGTGGCTCATGTTTGCCGCTCAGACGTGATCTGGCTTGCCGGACTCCGGCTGGTCGCCGCCATTCTGTGGCTGCAGCCGCTCAACCGAGTGGCGCTCAAGGGCTTCGTGGATGCGGCCGAGCTCGTGTGCGACGACTGGGCGGTGACCCGCACTCGTCAGCCGCTCGGGCTGGCCCGTTCTATCTTGCGTGTCGCGGAGTGGGCGCTGTCCCCGCGGACTCCCATCGAAGGTGTCGTCGGGATGGCGGGTGGCGACGGTCGCACGCTGTCGGGCCGTATCAGGAGGATCCTCTCGGGTCGTGACGTCCGTGAGCCGGCCTCGCGAATCCGTCGCGTCTTTGCTGGCTCGGCGCTACTGCTTCCGCTGATGTTGCTGCCGAGCGTGCCGGGCCCTGTCGTTCGTCACGCGGTGATCTTCGTCGAGCAGGTGGCGGTGATAGACCGGGTGGTCCAAGCAGGGAACGGGACTCACGAGGATGCGATTCTCATGTCGCGATTCGAACGGGAGGGCGTCAACTCAGGGTCGTAGGCGCCACGGGTTGCTATATTGCGGGCTCGGTCTGCAAACCGTTGAGTCCGCTCGCCTTGGAGCCCCTGTGAAGCAAACGCCGGGCGCCCGTCGCCTCGCCACCGTGACGATTCCCGCGCCGGATCTGCGTCCTGACCACTTTCTCCGGCACGCGTCTGGAGAGGCCCGCGGGTTTTGGGCGCGCGGCGATAGGTGGGTGGCGCATCGGGGAGTGGCTGCCGAGCTCAGACCCGACGCCCGGACAGGTACGGACCGCTACGGACTGGTCGCCGCGTTGGCGCACGAGGTCGCGTTGGACCCGCTTCTCCCGCCCGGGGCGCCAAGAGCACCTCGGATCCGCTTCTACGGGGGTTTTTCGTTTCGGGCAGACCACTCCCAGGAGGGGGTCTGGCAGGCGTTTCCAGCTTGGCTGTTCCACGTCCCGGTCTTCGAGCTCGAGGGCGACGGATCGGGTGATGCCTGGCTGCGCGTTCGTTCGTTCGTCTCGTACGACGAATCGGACGATGTCTTTGTGCGGCTCCGTCACCGCGCGGAGGCGCTCCGCGCTGAGCTGACCACGCTCATGGACACGCGGGCGCCCGTGCCGAGCTCGGTGCCCGGCCGGCGCACCATGACCGACCGCGGCGATTGGGAGCGCTCGGTCGAAGAAGCGCTCGAGGCGATCCGCGAGCGGCGTGTCTCGAAGGTCGTACTCGCGCGTACTGTGGACGTCGATCTCGACGAACCGATCGATGCGGTCGACGTCGTGTCGCATCTGTGGGACTCCAACCGCGGAAGCCACGTCTTCATGTTCGAGCCGGAGCCGAAGTCGGCGCTGGTGGGTGCAGCCCCGGAGACTGTCGCGACGCTACGGGACGGGGTCTTCCATGCGACCGCCGTTGCCGGCTCGATCCGACGCGGTTCGACCCCACGCGAGCAGGCGGAACTGGCGACCCAACTCCTGGCGAGCGAAAAGGACCGGGTTGAACAGCGCATCTCGCTGGATGACATGATCGCGCGGCTCGAGACGGTTGGCCATCAGATCCGCGCGGACCCACAGCCCCACGTGCTGACGTTGGCCCGCATCCAGCATCTCGAGACCGAGATACGCGCGAGCGTGCCAGCGACTGTCGGGGTCCTGGACCTGCTTCGGCTTCTGCACCCCACACCTGCGGTGTGTGGCCTACCCCGTGATGCCGCGATGGCTCTTCTGGCGGACGAGGAACCGTTCGACCGTGGGTGGTATTCGGGACCCGTCGGTTGGTTCGACGCGGAGGGGAACGGGATCTTCGCCCCGGCGCTCCGGTCGGGTGTCTCGGCAGGGCACGGTTGGCGTCTCTTCGCAGGGGCGGGCATCGTCGAGGGATCGGTTCCCACGCTCGAGTGGGACGAGACCGCCATCAAGTTCGAGCCGATGCTCGGCGCGCTCGAGTCGAGCGGCGCCGAGTTGGGTCGGGACAGAGGCATCGAGTCCGCCGTGGAGGTGCCCGGCACCGGTCATGAGTAGCGGCGCCGACACCACCCTCTGGATTCGGGCCTTCTGCGACGAGTTGGCGCGTGCGGGCGTATACGAAGTCGTGGTAGCACCGGGCTCGCGTTCTACCCCGTTAGTGCTGGCGTTCGACGCAGACGACCGCTTCACCGTGCGGGTCCATCTCGACGAGCGATCAGCCGCCTTCTTCGCGCTCGGCATCGGCAAAGCTTCGGGGCTGCCCGCCGTGCTTGTGACGACCTCGGGCACCGCGACAGCGAACGCTTTTCCCGCAGTGATCGAAGCCGCGCAGAGCGAAGCGCCGCTGCTCGTGCTCACAGCCGATCGGCCGCACCACTTGCGCGACTCGGACGCGAACCAGGCGATCGACCAACTGCGACTGTTCGGTCCGTACCCAAGGGCTTTTTTCGAGGTCGCGCCGCCCGCCGTGGAAGGTCCCGCGCTACGGCATCTCCGCACTCTCGCGGCGCGCGCGGTCGCGGCCGCGAGGGGCGCTCCCCCGGGGCCTGTGCACGTGAACTTCCCGCTCGATAGGCCGTTCGAGCCGATCGAGGGGCATCGGGACTTTCTCGAGAAGAACCCTTTGGCGGGGGCTGGGAGGTCGAGCGGGGAACCGTTCGTGCGGGTCGACTCGGGTCGGCACCAGGCGTCTCCCGAGGCGCTGGACGCGTTGGTCGGCGCGCTGGACACGTCTCGTGGTGTGATCGTGGCCGGGCCGAGCTCGGATCCGGTGAAGAGCGGTGAGGCCGTGCTACGCCTCGCGGCCGCGACCGGCTTCCCTCTCTTGGCGGACCCGCTTTCCGGGGCCCGATTCGCTCCGTCGCGCGGGGCGCACGTTGTCGCCGGCTACGATCTGCTCTTGCGGGACCCCGACGTGCAAGCGGCACTCGCTCCATCTCTCGTGCTACGCGTGGGCGCGTCGCCCACCTCCACGGCGCTGCTGGCTTGGCTGCTCCACAACAACGGTGTGCGGCACATCGTGATCGACGGGGGAGGGCGCTGGAAAGACCACGGCGCCACTGCGACCGACTACGTGCATGCCGATGCGGCCGATACGCTGGCTGCGTTGGCCGAGCGCGCAGGCCCCAGCGCAGGCGACGACTGGCGGGAGCTGTGGATATCGGCGGAGTCGGCGGTCCGGGTAGCGCTCCAGTCGGCGCGAGGCGAGCCGCACGAGGGAGACGTGCTTGCGACGGTGTCGGCGGCGGTCCCCGAGGGAGCCAACCTCTTCGTCTCGAGCTCGATGCCGATTCGCGACCTCGACGCATTCGGCGTTCCTCGCGACGAGACCGTGCGCGTCTTCGGCAACCGCGGAGCGAGCGGCATCGATGGAATCGCCTCGACGGCGTTCGGTGTCGCGGCGGCGACCGGGCGACCGACCGTGTGCGTGATTGGTGACGTCGCTTTGTTCCACGACCAGAACGGCCTGCTCTGGAGTCGTGAGCCCGATGCGCAGGTCGTGTTCGTCCTGATCGACAACGACGGGGGTGGCATCTTCCACATGCTCCCGATCGCCGAGCACGATCCGGCGTTCACGAAGTACTTTGCTACGCCTCACGGCCTGGACTTCCGTCACGTCGCCGAGATGCACCACATCGTTTTCTGCGACGCAGAGATCGACGGGCTCGACACGGCGCTCGCCGTTGCGCTCGAATCGGGCCACACGCGTATCGTGCGGGTACCGACGGACCGAGAGACGAACATGCGTCGACATCGGGAAGTCTCGGATGCGGTGACCAAGGCCGTCCGCAAGGCGCTCACGATACCTCTGACACCACGCCGCCCATGAGCAAGCCCGACTGGAAAGAGGTCAAGCAGTACGAGGACATCACCTACCACAAGTGCGACGGCGTAGCGCGCATCGCGTTCAACCGGCCCGAGGTGCGGAACGCGTTCCGCCCGGATACGCTGCTCGAGATGCAGGAGGCGTTTCGCGACGCCGGCGAGGACCCGGAGATCGGGGTCGTGCTGATGACGGGCAACGGGCCGTCGAAGGACGGCAAGTGGGCGTTCTGCGCAGGTGGCGACCAGAGGGTACGTGGCGAAGCCGGATACGTCGGCAAGAGCGGAGTGCCCCGTCTCAACGTGCTGGAGCTGCAGCGCTACATGCGCTCGATGCCCAAGCCGGTGATCGCGCTCGTTGCCGGCTACGCGATCGGGGGCGGCCACGTCCTACACGTAGTATGCGACCTGACGCTGGCTGCGGACAACGCGGTGTTCGGCCAGACCGGACCGATGGTGGGCTCGTTCGACGGGGGCTTCGGCACCTCGTTTCTCGCACGCATGGTGGGCCAGAAACGAGCCCGCGAGATCTGGTATCTCTGCCGCCAGTACTCGGCGGCGGAGGCGTACGAGATGGGCATGGTGAACAAGGTCGTGCCGCTCGAACAGCTCGAGGACGAGGGCTGGGCGTGGGCCCAGGAGATTCTGGAGAAGAGTCCGCTCGCGATCCGCTTGCTCAAGAGTGCGTTCAACGCTGACCTCGACGGCCAGGCCGGGCTTCAAGAGCTCGCGGGCAACGCGACGCTGCTCTTCTACATGACCGAGCAGGGGCAGGAAGGAAGGCGGGCATATCTAGAGAAGCGAAAGCCCGAGTTCCGGAAATATCCGTGGTTGCCCTGGTAGGGGGGCCGTTATCGGCCGCCCCTGAGGTCACCAGGGCACAGGCCTGGTTACTGGCGGCTCGACCGAAGACGCTGACAGCGGCGCTGGCCCCCGTGGTGGTCGGGACCGCCTTGGCCACTCACGACGGGGTGCTCGCCCCGTTGCCGGCGTTCGCCGCGCTCATCGGCGCGACTCTGATCCAGGTCGGGACCAACTTCGCGAACGACTACTATGATTTCGTGCGCGGAGGTGATGCCGCGGATCGTGTCGGGCCGCCGCGCGTCACTCAAGCCGGAATCCTGGCGCCGGAGACCGTGAAACGCGGCATGTGGACCGTGCTCGGCGCGGCGATGCTCGTCGGCAGCTATCTGGTCTGGGTCGGCGGTTGGCCGATCGTGTGGATCGGACTGTCCTCCCTCGCGTGCGCCGTGCTGTACACGGGTGGACCATTCCCGCTCGCGTACCACGGACTCGGCGACGTCTTCGTCTTCGTCTTCTTCGGACTCGTCGCGGTCACTGGGACCTACTACGTGCAAGGCCTGTCGTGGCCGCCGGACGTTGTTCTCGCAGGTATGGCGCTGGGCGCGCTGAACACCGCGATTCTGGTGGCGAACAACTTGCGTGACATCGAGACCGACGCGAAAGTGGGCAAGCGCACGCTCGCAGTGCGGCTCGGCACGCGCGGCTCGCAGGTCGAGTATCTCATGATGCTGTTGGTCGCATTCATCGTTCCGGTTGTCGGGTGGCGCTCGTACGGCTGGCCCGCGGCTTCGCTCGCCGCGCTGCTGGTCGCTCCGCTCTGC
>JADFSR010000025.1 GCA_022560615.1 Gemmatimonadota bacterium | reverse complement strand
GTCTATCGGAGACCGTTTCACGTGAGTCACCAGTTCCCGGCTCCCATGGAGCTGTGCTTTCCGATCACATCCTGAGGAGTCGCGTCCAGGCACCCCCTCGCTCCCAGACCCACCCCACCATCCCATCGGCCAAACTTCGATAGAAGAGTTCACGGCCGAAGGGGACCCCCCAGCGCAACAGGAGGAAACTCACCCCAACCCCTCACCCATACCCAACAACCCCCAGCTCCGGCACCCTCCCGAAGTGCCGCTCATTGCGCGTCACCACCGGCATCCCAAACGCAAGAGCCGTAGCCGCGATCCAAAGATCGTTCGCGTCGATCAACAGCCCGTTCTCCTTCAGGTACCGATAAAGACGACCGTACCTCCAGGCCACCTCCGTCGTACACTGAAGCACCTCGAACGGAGACACCATCTCATCCCAGGTGGCTCGTTCGCTCATGCGAGGTCCGGCGGCCAGTTCACCCGCGATGGTGAACGTGATGTGGAGCTTCTGGGCTTGGTGTGACTCGAGGAAGCGCTGGCCCGGCCCGGCCTCCCCGGCGATCAGCTCTCGTTCCAGGTCGACCAGAAAGCTGGTCTCCAGAATCAGGGCGTCGACCACTTATCCGCCGGAGCCTTCCCCGTGGACTTCATGTCGTCGATCACGTCGAGCTCATCGCAGTCGTACAAGGGGCCACGCTCCCGAACCAGGGTGAGAAGCTCGCCTCCCGTCACCGTTTGCTCGTCCCACCGAGCCCTCATGACGACGTCGCTGAACGATTCGGTCGGGTGCGTCCTGGCGCGGCGAAGTTTTTCGTACGCTTCTACACGAAGAGAGATGGTCTTGGTTGCCATGATACACAGAATGTGTGTGTACTGTGTATCTTCGTCAAGCATCTACCTCACGCGATACCCTCGACTCCGCGGTCCCCGCCGTTCCTCAATAGTGGTATCGGCACTGAAGGAAGTCGATCCGATCCTTGCGCACCAGGTATACGAGTCGGTGCTCCTGAGTGATTCGGCGCGACCACACGTTCGCTCCGAGATGCCTGATCGGCTCGGGCTTTCCGATTCCCTTGAAGGGATCTCGGGTGACTGCTTCCACCAAATCCATGACCTTGAGTGCGACGCGCCGTTTGGTGTCGATCCAGTAACGCAGATCCTCCCTGAACTCGTCTTGGAAGTAGGCCGCCCGGGTCGAAGGGGCGTGCCTACTCGAGGCCAAGCTGCGATCTCAAGGACCCGGGGGTCTCCGCGACGCCGGCATTCTCGAGGGCCCGCTGGAGGGCCTGAAGGATGCGTCGCGCGTTCTTGGGAGAACGGAGCAGGTGCGCGGACTCCTCGAGACTGCGGAGTTCGTCCGCAGGAATCAGCGCCATATCCTCATGACCCCGCCTCCGGATGATGACGGGTTCCTGGCGCTCCTCGGCCTCGCTGAGGATCTTCGCGAAGTTCTGGCGTGCGTAGCTGTAGCTGACGTGTTCTGTCATGAATCGCTTCCCTTAAGTTGTACAACAATACTGTACAAGATCGGGAAGGTCAAAGTCGCTCTACGAGGTCCGGTGGATGCCACCTCTTCCGGCGTGCTGACAGCCGCCCTTTCACATCGGTTTCCCATCCGCTCCTTCAGCTCCGAACCTATCTTCCGGCGATCTGAAACTCTTTTTCTGATTCGACGCCCCCTCCACTCAGGGGACATGATTGTAAGTGGTTGTGTGAAAAACACTTAGCCATATAACGCTTGTCGTTTCTACGGGGCACGTCTCTTGCTCTCCTTAGTGTCCGCTGTCCCAACCCCCGGATAGCCCATGGCCAGCAGGAGATGTCAAAATGGTAGCGCAAACCTTCGGACGCCGACTTTGCCTGGCGATCGTCCCTGTAGGAATCCTCTCCACGTTCGCGTGTGGGGATGGTAGCATCCAGCAGGTAGGCGAACCGGCCTTGATCCAGATACAGCTCACCGATGCGCCCGCGGATCAACTCGCGTCGGCGGAGGTGTGGATTTCCCGTGTCTTCCTCCAGGGCGGGGGAGGGGGCGGGGGACCCGTCGACCTGTTCAACGACCCCGAGAACCCGCGCCACTATGACCTGCTCGACTTGCGAGATGGTGTGGTCGCAGATCTCACCGATCCCGTGATGGTCGATGCCGGGGTTTACACCCAACTCCGTCTCGTGGTGGATAGCGCACGCGTCACGTTCATCGAGGGGTTCACACTTCGTGACGGGAGCACCGAGGCTTCGTTGCGCGTGCCCAGCGGATCGGAGTCCGGGATCAACGTGCAGCTCTCCGAGCCGGTCAACGTGATGGAAGGGCAGCTGATGGTGCTACTCGTGGACTTCGACGTCGAGAAGAACTTCGTTTTCCAAGGCCCGCCCACCAACCCTTCGGGCATTCTGTTCACTCCAACCTTGGTGGAGTTGGGCCGGGGCCCGAAATAGACCTGGGCCGGCAAGACGCTGGATCAGATGGTGCGCCTTCTCGCGGCGCTGGGGGCGGACGTGCGGCTGCTGATCCGGTGAGGAGTAGTGCCATGGCACGCCTATTCTTTACTGGGCGAGCACAAACCCCGCGGTAGCAAAGTGCCGGTCCAGTGCCAGCGCCTCACCGATCCCGCGCTCCGCCATGACGGTGAAGCTCACGGCGTCGATCAGCGAAAACGCCTGATCAGAGTACCGCGCCAACCAGTCGCGCTCGGCCCGCTCCTCCCGTTCCGGCGTGCTGAACTCCACGATGTTCGGGGCGGCGCGCACCTCCAGCAGGAAGGACAGCGCTGTCTCCTTCCCGATGCGTCGCATGATCAGCGCCTGAGATTCGGCGATCACGAGATTCGTCGTAACTAGCGTCCAGCCGCTGGTGATGCGCTCCCGTAGGACTGCCGCCAGGCGAGCGTGACCCGGCGCGTTGCGGTCAACCAGCGGATACCAAGCGCTGGTGTCTACGAAGAGCTCAGGTGCCATTGGAACCGTCTGGGGTGTGGCCCCAAGAAGCGACCTCCGAGTCGGTCAGGAAGCGGTCGTGCTCTTCCACCGAATCCGTGGCCGGGGGTGGGTCGGCGTCCGACGCGCCCAACCCGATGATCCGCAGGGCTGGATGATCGTCAGGGTCGGTCAACTGACGCTCGAGCGCTTCCAACCCGCGTCGGAGCACGTCGGATTTGGTGGTACCAAGGCGCTCCGTCAGGCGCCCTAGACGGTCCTGGTCCGGTCGGTGCAGGTAGACCTGCACAGGCTCGGATACGCGTGGCGGCTTTGGTGTCCCGGGATCATGGGTCATGTCATGAATCTAGTTCATGATACTATTTCATGCCATGCCGCGGCCGGGCGGCACCGAGCCAGCCATCGTAGCGCCCAGGAGAATCTCTCAGATTTCTCCCTCGTAGCGGGACTTGTCCTTGCTCTTCATGAGACGGTCTCTTTTCGTACACTAATCCGTACTTTATAGCGTACATAAGGGCCCCCACATGGCCCGCATGAAATCGACCGAGGATATTCAGCCGTTGACTGCGTTCCGCGCGAACGTGGCATCGTTCGTGGCCCAGGTTCGCGAGACCGGCCCTTGGGCCGGCCTTTGCTTTTGTGCGCCAGGCCGGTGCGGCAGTCCCGCTGATCCTGGGGATCCCAGAGGGGATCGCGCTACCAAAGATGGGCCTCAGCCAGTGCGCCGCCATCCAAGTTCTGAATCCCTTCAATCACGTCACCACGGTCGTTCATGTCGGCTGCTGCCCATCGAGTTTCCTCCTCAGACAGGTCGCGTAGCCATGAGTAACAGTTCTGGAGATCACTTCCGAGTTGGCCTACGGAAGGTGGAGCATGGGCAAGCAGACCAATGTGTTCATCGTCCCATGATTCCCGGCTGGACAACCAGGCGTCAGGCTCGAACCGGACTGGGCCTAGCGCGGGATTCCAACCGGGCCGGAGTCCATGGATGTCCACCCACACTTTTAGAACCGCCAAACGGCGGACAAGATCACGGTCAAATCCGGAATGAGGAGAGGTGGTTGCCGCCCAAACCAGATCGGACGCATCCCTTGCCGTCGACGTGCGCGTAAGTCGTGCGATCTTTTCCCCGAGGATCTCTTCGAGCCGCATGGTGGGGATTGAAGGCAACCTGAACCCATACCGCTCATGGGTGGAGACGGGAACGAACGGCCGGAGTTCCGGCTCCAACCAACACGGAGGCCCTACATCGAGTTTGATCGAGATCATAGGATCTCCTAGGGAGCTGGAGACGCTAATGCGCCACCGGCCGCGGGATTCTGAGGGGCGGAACCGAAACGGCCCCAACGTGACATCGGACTCACGAGCGACGAGCTGGGCGAGGGTTCGGCGATCGGCATCCACGTCCGCCGCAGCTAAATCAAGGGCCGTGGAAAACCTCCCTCGAGCACCGGCGAATAGCTTCCGGAGCGCGGTCCCCCCCTTGAACACCGCTAGGTGCTCAAAAACGCCACATTCTTCCAGATGCGCCAAGAGGAAATCCTGAGCAATGTCCAGGACAGCGACGTCCGGTCCCGCCGGCGAGTCTCGGGACACGTGTCGAGCCACATATCCCGGCGTGAGCGAATGATTATCCCCGATCACCTTTGTGATCCGAGCTCAGAAGGGGGGAAAGGAAGGAGGGTATCCGCGATGTTCCATCGGGAATCGTGCCTCCGCAGGGGACCCCTCGGGCCGAACCAGACTTTCCCCCTGGCCTGGACTCGCAGCCGCTCCACGAGCTTTGGTGCGATTCCCCCTACCAGGTAGGCGAAGCGCGCGCGAGTAGCATGCGTTCGCCCCTCGATCTCGGTAAGGATGTCCACCTCTTCGGCAGCACTTACGAGTTCCGGCAGCACCTCGAGCACTGCTGCCCAGCTTCGGACATCTGTGGGTCGGGTCGCAAGATGAACGAGCACACTCGCCGGGGCATGAACCGGAATCGCCCGCACCTGAACCGGAGGCAGGCGGGTCTCGTGACGGACGACTCGGTAACTCCGCCTTATCGCTGCTGGAACGTGACTCCTGGGAGGTAAGGCAACCTCGGTCACGTCCGGACGCCGATCCGCGATATCCAGATACCACAGGGCCGAGCCCAGAGCTACGGCTACGGGCACGTGCGGGTGGGAGGTGAGCGTCGCCCTCAGCGACAACAGTGGGTCACCCGTGGAGAAGGCGCCGGCTCGTTCCGCAGGTAGGAACTCCCAAACACCCCGGGCCTCCGTCTCCTTTAGCCAGCCAAGCTTCGAGAGCCGCTGGATTACCACGTTTACCGGCCAGCCCACCCCAGCCTCGCAGACAAGGAGCTCCATCTCCTTCCTGCTGACGGTGACCGGCCGATTCAATTCCAGGAGCCCCAAGACAGGTGCCAGAGTCGGCGAAATCGAACGTGTCATAGAGATATTGTATGTATCGGTAGTAGATACAAACGACCTTTCTCTGACACCAATATACTGAGCGAGAACCTGGAGTCAAGAAGGGTGGCGGCGTCGAGGCGTACGACAGGGGGACCGTAGGTTGTGGGACGAGCTCATCTCCAGTTGGCGCAGACTTTCTTGTCGATATCGGCACGGATACGACTCGCCGAAGCCGAGCGAGCCGTTGCTGAGAATCCGCGTGTAAACCCTCTCGTCGTGAACTTGCATGTCCTGAGGAACTGTTACACGGGCTGGAGCCGAGGGATATCCAGGTCCTCCGCTCCCTGCTCCCCCTGCCATAGATCGAAGTTCATCTGGAGCTGCAGCCAATGGCGTGCGGATCCCCCGAAGGCTTTCTCGAGGTGGATCGCCATCTCAGGCGAGATCCCTGCCCGCTCGAGAGTGGGCAGATTGATGATAAAGGACGCCTAGGGCGTGACCCCCTCACCCACCCCCAGGCCCTGCCGGCTTCCTGTAGTCGAGCGGTGGGTCACGATCACCGAGAAGCGGCTCGTACACCCAGCCTTCGGGGATCCGCCGCGCGTGCTCCGCCGTCGCCGCGGCGATCAGGTCGGGGCGTGTGAACAAGTCGATGGCGGTCATCGCAAGCGTCTTGGCCGCGACGATCATGCCTTTTTCACCGATGGTGGTGCCGCCGGCCGAGATCGCTTGCCACGAGTGGGCGGACGACCCCGGTACCCACGTCGCCGCGTTCATGCCGGCGGTGGGGACCATCCAACTCACGTCGGCCACGTCCGTGGACCCGCCGCTTCCCTCTTCCGTGACGGAGAACGGTTGGATCTGGGCGGCCGACTCGAGCGGAGGTGCGTCCGCGGGGAAGGTGCGATGGATCAGCTCCGCGAAACGCAACTCCTCATCGTCGTAGAAGACCCCGCCTACGCGCTCGAGGTTGGCGTGCATCGCCTCTTGGAGCGTGACGTTGGGCAGCATGTTGTACAGGCCGTGGATGACTTCGTACTCCATCGTGGTACCGGTGCCGAGGGCCGCTCCTTCCGCCGCCTTGGCCACGCGCTCGAAGATGGTCTTCACGTGCTCGGGATCGGGGTGCCGTACGTAGTAGAAGACCTCCGCGAAGTCCGGAACCACGTTGGGGGCTGCGCCACCGTAAGTGATCACGTAGTGAATGCGCGACTCCTGAGGAACGTGCTCGCGCATCATGTTGACCATGTTGTTCATCGCTTCGACGCCGTCGAGCGCGGAGCGGCCACGCTCCGGAGCCCCCGCGGCGTGAGCGGAGATCCCGGTGAAGCGGAACTTGGCGGACTTGTTGGAGAGCGTGCTCGAAGCGCCGGCATCGTTCTGGTCGCCGGGGTGCCAGTGGAGCATGACGTCCACGTCGTCGAAGAGACCGGCGCGCACCATGTAGACCTTGCCGGCCCCGCCTTCCTCTGCGGGTGTGCCAAACAGTCGGATCTCCCCCCGCTGACCCGTAGCCTCCATCCACCGCTTCGTGGCGATGGCCGCCGCGGTGGAGCCGGTCCCGAAGAGGTGATGTCCGCACGCGTGTCCCTGCGGCTTGCCCGCGATCGGCGAGCGGATGGGGCTTCGGTCCTGGGTGATGCCGGGTAGGGCGTCGTATTCCGCGAGAATCCCGACGATCGGGCCGTCACCGTTGCTCCAGCTCGCAACGAACGCCGTCGGAATGCCCGCGACACCCGACTCGATCGTGAAGCCCGCGTCGCGCAAGGTCGCCTGCAGAAGCGCGGAGCTTTCCGTCTCGAGGTATCCGAGCTCGGCCAGCTCCCAGATCTCCTGGGCGATATCGCCGAACGTCTGCGCGTTGTCGTCGATGTAAGTCGCGACCATCACCTTGCCGTCCTGCGCGGCGGCGAGGGCGGGAAAACCGAGCGCGGCCATGCCGAGAAGGGCAGTGCGTGCGTATCGCATCATCGTGCTAGCTCCAAGAAAAAAGTGTTCTCTCTCGATCCGTGCGGCCCCACTCAGTTGACCACTCAGTTGCCGACGCGCTGGATCGTCGGCCCGCGCGCGCTGCCCTCCCAGTCCGGATCGGCGGCACCGATCCAGGTCCCCGTCGCTTCGTCGTACTGGATGCCGTGCACGCGGCCGAACGCACCGGGGCGCGGCGTCGGGTTGATCTCGATGCCAAGCGCGCGCATTTCGTCCAACTCCGCGGCTGTCCACCCAATGTCCGCACTCGTTTCGGCGTTGAACGCGCCACTGCGGCCACCCGCCACGCGTGGCTCGGCAAGCGCTTCTGGCAGCGACATGCCGAAGTCGATCACACGTGTGATCGCGTGCACGACCGCGGGTGGAATCATGCCTCCGCCGGCGGCGCCGAGCACGAGCACGACTTCACCGTCCTTCATGACAATGAACGGGCAGATGTTCGAGCGTGCTCGAGCGCCTGCTTCCATCGGGCCAAGGTATCCTCCGAGCGTCGACGCGTAGAGGAAGCCGAGCCCGGGTGTCACAACCTTCGAGCCCATGTTCGGTCCGAGCGTCTGCGTGAGCGCGACGAACATTCCGTTGGCGTCCGCAGTGGAGAGGTGCGTCGTGTGGCCCCCATACAGATCGCCACGGTCTTCGATGATCGCGACCGGGTCATGGAGTCCGGCCGGCACCTGGGCGGGCGCGAGTACCTCTCCCGCGAGCCCGGCGGCGTACTGCTTGGAGGTCGCGCGCGCGGCGGCCGTGTCCGTACCCAGGACGCGCAGCTCACCCGACGCCATGCGTAGGGCCTGGGCGGTGATGGCAAACCACTCGGGCTCGGTCATCGACGAGGGGTCGAAGTTTTCCATGATCTGGAGCGCTTGGATTGCCAGCACACCGGCGGCTGGCACGTCCATGCCGATCAGGTCGTAACCCCGGTAGCTGCCCCGAACGATCCGGCTGTCCTCGGCCACGTAGTCCTTGAACGCCTGGAGTGTGACCGCGCTGCCGTGCGCTCCTAGATCTGCCGCCATCCTTTCGGCGATCTCACCTTCATAGAAGACGTCCCTTCCCCCCTGGGAGATCTTGCGCAGCGTGTTCGCGTAGTCCCGCTGGACGAGTAAGTCTCCGGCGAAGTGGCTTGTGCCATTGCCCTTGTAGTACACGTCGACCGTGCCCGGAAACTCCTGAGCCTGGCTGAGCCCACTGAGCTGGCGCGCCGCGTCACCGGGTAGTACACGGAAGCCGTTCTCCGCGTAAGCGATCGCGGGAGCCATCACCGTCTCGAGCGGGAGCGACCCGTGCTCCGTGTGAAGCTTGATCAGGCCTGCGAGCGCGCCGGGTACGCCGATGACGGGATAGCCATAGCTGGCTTGGGGAGCCGTGTCGTAGTCGTAGTCCCACGGGGCCTGGGTAGTACCGTCGATGCCATGGAGGTCGCCGTCGGGAGTGCGCACCAGGATCTGATTTCGACCGGCGATGCTGTTCATGGTCGGCTCGACCACGGCGATCGCGAATCCGGCAGCCGTGGCGGCGTCGGCTGCATTTCCGCCCAACTCCAGCATGCGCACACCCGCTTCCGTCGCGAGGGGGTGGGCGGTGGCGACCATACCGGCATCGGAGCGGCCTGCCTGCCGGACGCTCTGGCCGAAAGTCGGCGCAGGGAGGGTGACCAGAAGTGCGAAGAGAACGCCAGGGAAGGCGCGGAGCTCGCGCGACCGCATGAGGCACCTCATGAAGCTGAAATGTCGGTGGAGGCGCTCAGAATAACGCGTGCAGCGGACGGCGCGCACTACCCGAACGACAGATCGCATGACGCCCACCTACCGTCGGTGTGGTTCGCATCACCCGACCACCCCGCCAAGGTCACGCGGGCGGCCTGAGCGGCACGGGTTTCTGCTTCACTCGAAGTGCTTCCGGTACGCCTTGTAGGAGAGCGCCGACCGTTCCGGCATGAAGTCGAAGATCGCCATCGGGTGCTCGGTCAGGCGCTGGAGCAGCGCAAGCGTGTGCTCGTATCCGACGAACTCGGCCGCGAGGTCGCGGGTGAGGTCGTGCACGTTGCGGTCCTGCCGCACAGTAGGAGGCCCGTACACGAGCGTCGCGCCGTGTGCCTGCACGAAGTACCCAGTCCAAATGTCGGCGAAACGGCCTACGTGCGGGAAGAGGAAGTACTCGCCGAGCCAATCCGGGCTGACGAACGTGTTCTGCGAATTGAACGGGCCGATCTTGTTCGACGCGAGCGGGAAGCGACCGGGGTCGAACACCACGTCCGGCTTGAATTGCATGCGGCAGATCGCGTCGATGTCCGGGTCGCCGTTCCAGAAGTCGGCCTGCACGTCGGGCTCGACGACCTTCCGCGTGGGCTCACCGAAATCGCGCTCGGCGAGCAGCTGCGGCGGGTATCCCCGGTGCCAGAGATGGCTGTGTTCCGTCACCGCGATCGGGTCGAAAGCGAGCAGGTCGGTCTCGTAGTAGTCGACCTCGATCTCCTCTCCCACGAAGATCTGCTCGCCCCAGTTCTCGAGTGGCACGTTGTCGTCATCGACCACGGCGACGATCTCTGCACCCATGTCCAGCGCCCACAGGAAGCCGTAGTTGCGGCGCTCCACGACGTTCCAGCCGAGCGCCTCCGAGAGCTTGGGATCGTACTTCTCCTGCTCTTCCGGCGTGACATAGGTCGCCTCGTCGATGTGGAAGTCGGTCGGTGTCTTCTTGTCGCCGATGACCACCAACTCCCACTCCGGCATCGCTGCGAACTTCCGCAGTGCGTCGGTGGGCGGGTTGATGGTTGTGGTTACGATCACCTTGCACATCGACGACGCTCCGATGGGGTTTTTGAGGGATCAGACCGCTTCCGCGTCGCTCTTCAGAATCTTCTTGGGGTCCATGAAACGCGTCTTCAGGCCCGGACGAAAGTACTCGAAGTTGCGCATGAATGGGTTTACGGACTGCCCTTCCACTCGGGCTTTCCAGGAGGTCGGAACCTCCACCGCGCGCACGCCGAGGCGCAGCGGCTTCACGATCGTCTCCAGCACGAAAGGGTGCCGGCTCTCTTCCCAGTTGATGGTCTTGGTCAAATACGTGGGCAAGATGCGGTACCCGAACGTCATGTCCGTGAGGGCGACGCCGTACAGCAACGCAAAGCTCCTCTGGAAGATCCAGTTCGCGAGAAGCTTCAACTTGCTGTAGCCCTCGAAGCCGCCCCCGGCCCAACGCGAGGCAGTGATAACGGCATCAGGGTTCGCCTTCGCCGCCGCTACCAACACGGGAGCGTCCTCGGGCTTCGTCTCGAGGTCCGACGCCATCAGAAGCGTGTGGCTGCCGACACTGATGTCGAACGCCTTGAGGATCGCGCCGCCGAAGAACGGTTGGTCCTGCCAGTGTATGCTCACCAGGTCAGGGTACTTCTCAACCGCAGCGCTCGCGTGTTCGAGCGCCGCCTCGGTCGTGCGGTCGCAGACGATGATGAGGATCTCGGCCAAGTCGTCCCGCAAGTCCCCGACGAGGCGCTCGACCGTGTGCGTCAGAGAGTGAGTCTCTTCCAGGGTCGGAAGGACGACGGTGAGCGACTCGAACGTTGCGGACAAACGGCCTCTCGGTGGGGTGATGGCGCAGTCGGAAACTCAACCTGACGCGTGGAGTTGTCGAGGAGATGAGTCCTTACCTTAGCTGCTAGTTCGCCAGCCAGATCTCCGAGTCGGGCTGGAAGTGCTTCCATGCGAACCAGAAGACCACGTACGCCTCGGCAACCGGCTCGAGCCGCGCCGGCGCCAGCGGTCCATCCACGGCGGCGCCGGCGAGATTCCAACTCGTCCCGGTCTCGAGGTCGCGCCACATGTCGCCGTCTGCCTCGAACGTGAGCGTCTGACCGTTCACCGTCGGACGGTACGCGACCGCAGACTCCCCATCGTCTGCCGAGTAGAAGACTGCCACGGATTCTCCGCCGACGTTCTGGTTCAGCGCGACGGTGCTACCTCGGGCGGCGAGCTCCCCGAACGGATAAGCGCGCCCCGAGAACTCTCCGGTCCGGATGCCCAGCACCCTTTCCTTGATAGGCCGCGTGTCATCCGGAACCTGCGGGAAAAGCAAGTCCGAGTTGTCCAGATCGTCGTACGAGCCATACGGGTACAAACGGTAGTTGCGCGAGTAGCCGGTGTCGTCGCTCACGACGCGGGTCAGCGGGTAGAGATCCTTCCAGGCACCCCAACTCATCTCGCGCACAGGATGTCGGTCGGGTACGGCGTTCGCGAAGCTTTGGCATTTTCCGGTTGCAGATAGCTGCGGCCCGAAAAGGTCCTCGGAGAGCCGGTCGAACATCACGAGGTTGTTGGCGAAGAGTAGGCCCGAGACTCCGAACTCGACCCTGCGGCCGTCGATCGTCGCGTCCATCGCCAGCCCCGACCCCGTGAGCGGGCAATAGCTCACCGAGATCCATAGGTCGCCGAATCGGTCGTTCACGATCTCGTGCCACCAGAGGATGTTGTGCGGATACGCCCGTGCCTCGCCGTCGACCACGAGCCCGAGCACCCGGTCCGAGTCGACGAGGTAATCCGCGGACTCGGCGCCGACAAGCGCCGGCTCGGTGAGCGCTGGAATCGCGTCGGGGAAGCTGCCCTGAGCCGTGAGGCTCTCTGCCAGGTCGCACAGCGCGATGGTCGCCCCATCATCCAGCGGAGCGACCGTTTCATCCCCGCACGCGGTCGTACCCGCGACGAGTACGGTGAGCAGGAAAGAACGCATGGTCTTCATGTGCTACCGAACCCGATGACCGCCCGGCCAGTTCCGCTCCCCAGTAGCCCGTGGGTGCGTCGCGTGTTCTTCCGGAGCGACATTGCGTTCCGGCGGTGGGCGGGGAGCGGGGAAAGGAATGCCTGAGCGCAGGAAGGACACGCGACGCACCCACGGGCCGCTAGACCCCCAGAAAGACCGGATGCATGCGACCCGAGCGGCTCATGTTCACGCGCAGTTCGCTACTGCTCCGCATGAAGAGCGTGGTCAGCTCGCCGTTGATCGCGCCGAGCGCGAGGTCGTGCCTCTGCACGTCCGGAGAGTCGAAGTCGCGCTCGATCCAGGTGGTGGGGTGGAACTCCTGCACCAACCAACCCTCTTCGACGGCCACTCGTAGCGCCGCGTCCCAATGGTCTTGCTCCATGCCCTCCCCGACCAGGACGCCCTCGCCCCGCGTGTCCAGGCCACGCTTGAGTACGTAGCGTGCGCGTTCACCGCGCACGGCCTCCAACCACTCGTCGTCGAGCAGGCGTGCATTCCTCGACCAGGGCACGTGCTTCTGCAGAAGGTCCCAATCGTCCACGTCGAAGAGGTGCTGGAATGCCGGATCCGAGATGATCGCAAGACAGAGCTTGTCGTCGCCCACCCATCGGCCGCGCTGTCCGTTCTGCACGAACAGTGCGCGATCGCGGACCGCAGCCACGAAGGGCTCGAGCTCTGCGCGGAGTCTTTGGAACAGCTGCATGCCGAGCTTCTGATACGCGTGCGTCAGAGGGCGGCCGCGCGCCGTCGGGGTCCCGGTCCCATCGTACTCGATTTCTCGCGGGTCCACTTCGGCGCACTCGATATCGTGCCAGGCCACGTGCTTCGCGAAGTCCGTGAGCTCCAGGCGATTTCCTCCTTCCTCACGGAGAAGGGCGAGGAAGTCGGGTGAGGTCCCGGTGTCGTGCCGGATCACGCGCAGGAACCAGTTCGCCATGAAGCCCATCTCCTCGTGCTCGAGCGGCGGCGGAAGCGTGTGGCCCCGCTCTTCGAGGAACTCCCGCCAGGCCCGGTTGCAGATGCCGGAGAAGACGAAGCCGCCGGGGCAGTTGGCGTTGGTCTCCACGATCCAGAACCCGCCGTCCGGATCAGGCAGGAGATCGAGCCGGCAGATGTGGACCTTGCAGTTCGCCGGATCGGTGTCTGCGGCGAGGTCTTCGGCGAGCGCCGGCGGCGTCGACAGGGCGTTGCGGACCGCCTCGTCGCTTACGGATGCCTGCACGATCGCTTCGATGGCCCGATGGTAAGTGCGCGTCACACGGCGTAGCGGCTCCGCCATCTCCGGTACCACCATCTGTGCCGGCCCAAGCAGGAACGGTTTGCCCTCTGCGTACAGAAACCGCGCCTCTGCCCGGTGACGTAGCGCCACACCGTCCGGGGCGAGTCCTTCCTGGATCAACGCGCTATGAAAGTCGCGATCGAGCCCAGGCCAGAGAGGTGCATCGGCAACGGGTGGAAACGAAGCCACGGACTGCTCCTGGAGAGGGAAAGTCGAGGGACACTCGTAGGGAGCTGCCAAATTCCCGCCACATGTTACCGATTCAATGGGTCGCCTCGCCATGGTTTTGACAGTGTGACATCTTGGGTGCCGTCCGCCCGCTCCCCCACGACTCCGTGATGTCCACAAGAACTCGGAACCCGAGCGTCACACCGGGAGATCTGTCCGGAGGCATCGCGTCCGCCGTCGTGTCGATCACGGGCAACGTGGCGGCGGGTGTGATCGCCTTCGCGCCGCTCGGGCCGGCGTACACGGGGCAAGGCATACTCGCCGGCATGTTCAGCTCGATCGTGGCGGGACTCATGGCCGCGCTCTTCGGCAGCGCACCCGGCATGATTTCCGGGCCCAAGGCGACGACTTCGATGGCGTTCGCGGCGCTGTTGAGCCAGTTGATCGCCACCGGCCGCTTCGACATGTCGTCGCCCGAGTCGGTGGATCTGCTGTTGGCGCTCGCGTTCAGCGCGGTGCTCATCAGTGGAAGCGTCCAGATTCTCCTCGGGGCCTTCCGCGTCGGTGCCTTGGTGAGGTTCATGCCGTATCCCGTTGTGGCCGGCATTCGAAATACGACCGCGGTGCTGCTGATCTACGGACAGCTCTGGCCGTTTCTCGGCGTGGTAAACGACGGCGTCGTCTCACTCTTCGCAGACCTCGGCCAGATCCAACCGGCGACGGCCGCGGTGGCGGCCGCGACCGCGGCTGTCGCGTGGAAAGGTGGGCGGTTCTTGCCGAAGGCCATCGTGCCGGTGGTGGCGCTCCTCGTGGGTACGCTTCTGTACCATTTGCTCGAGACGGTCATGCCCGGCGCCAGGCTGGGCCCGGTATTCGAGAGCCTGCCATCGGCGATTCCGCGACCCGAGTATGCCCGGAGCATCTTCGCCGCGCTGGCGGATAGCGCGAACTTCACGCTGCTTGGGCTGGTGCTCAGTGGGGCGCTCGCGATGGCCGTGCTCGATTCCATCTCGTCGCTCATCACGCTCGTGACCTACCAGAGCATCGCCGACCGACGGTTCGACGCGAACAACCAGCTCATCGGCCAGGGCCTCGGAAGCGCCGCGGCCGCCTTCTTCGGCGGTCTGACGACGTCCGGCATTCTCGCGCGTGCTGCGGTGAACTACAGCGCCGGCGGCCGCTCTCGCGCCTCCGGCGTTGTGAACGCCATCGTCGTCTTGCTGCTAGTGGTGGTTCTGGCCCGCCCGCTTGCACTGATCCCCAAAGCTGCGATCGCTGGGCTGATCATGGTCATCGCGTCCGGGCTCTTCGACCGTTGGACGCTCGGCCAGATCAAGGAAGCGATGAGGACCGATGCCGAGCAGGTCATGGACAACTACCTGGCCGTGGGCCAGATGGCGTTCGTGGTCGCGGTCGGCGTGTTCGTCAACCTGGTTGCTGCGGTCGGCGCGGGCGTTGCGCTCTCGGTGCTCGTCTTCGTAGCCGAGATGAGCCGGTCGCCGATCCGCCGCGTGCGGTTGGGTTCCGCGGTTCGTTCGGCGAAGCAGCGACCCGAGCACCTCGCTGAGCTGCTGCGCTCTGAAGGACACCGAATCGCGGTCATCGAGCTCGAGGGCACGATCTTCTTCGGTTCCTGTGACGCGCTCGCGACCCGCGCCGAAGACCTCGCTGACGAGGGTGCCGAGTTCGTATTGCTCGACCTGAAGCGCGTGCGCACGGTCGACGCCACGGGATACAAGGTGCTCGGACAGACCTTCCAGCGGCTGCGCTCCCGCGGTGCGACGCTCGCGTTCAGCTACGTGACTTCAGGCGGCCTCAGGGCGGAGATCGCAGAGGACCTCCTCCTGAACGGTGTTCCCGAGGCTCGCCTGTTCGAGAGCACGGACGAAGCGCTGGAGTACTTCGAGGAGGGGCTTTTGATGAAAATCGGAGCTGGAGAGGAACGCCCCGGCGGCTGGACGCTCGCGGACTTCGGCGAGTCGTGGGGCATGGACCAGGAGGAGTGTGAGATCCTCGTCCGTTTCCTCGAGTCGCGCCACTTCGACGCCGGCGACTTCGTCTTCTATGAAGGTGAGACGGGGCGGTCCATGTATCTGCTCTCGCGGGGTAGCGTGGACGTGTCGATACCGATCCCAGGAGAGGGCCGCCGTCGCCGCCTGGCCACGTTCGCGCAGGGTACGATCTTCGGGGAGATGGCGCTTCTCGACGGCTTGCCGCGCGCGGCGGCGGTTCAGGCTAGCGAGCCGCTCGAACTGTTCGAGCTGTCGCATGAATCCTTCTTGGAGCTCAGCGCCGACCACCCGGTGATCGCAGTGAAGCTCCAGGCCACGATTGGTCGCGTCCTTGGAGCTCGCTTACGCGGGGCGAACGCGCTCATTCTGGAGTTGGATTCGTGAGGGCGCACTACGCGGTTCCTGAGGAGGATCCCGTCCCCTACGTTGTTTGGCCTCCGACGGGGACGTGAGAGTCAGCTATCCTCGCGACGCGGGTGTCTAGACTCGCGAGCGCAACGGTCCGCCCTTCCCGAAGGAGACTTCCTGCCTTGCATCGAATTCCAGCGCGACGATTCCTCGCGGTGTTGTCCCCGACCCTCCTCGCGGCTCTGGCCGCGTGTGCCGGTGCAAACACCTCAGACCTCACGCAAGGCACTACGGGACTCTCCAGTGCGCTTCCCGGGGGGGATGGGCGCGCGCTCGCCGCGTACAAGCTCGAGTTCCGCGCGAACGCGCTGCAGGGCACGGACTCACTGATGCTGCGCTTCAGCGAAGTGTGGCAACGGGACAACCGCGAGTACCTGCCTGACCTATACTCCGAAGACGTGACGCTCGTCACGCCGGATGGCCAGCTCCTTCAGGGCCGGAACGCCGTGCTTGCGTACGCCGACTGGCAGCTGCCACAGATCTCTGGGATCGAGACGTGGAGGGATGAGTTTGCCGTGTCGGGGCTCATGGCGTTCATCTACGGGCGCTACGAGACGGATTCGTCCCAGCCCGCAGGCGATCACCGCGGCGTTCACGTCACCATCGCGAAACGCGACCACTTCACTTGGCAGATCCGGTCGAAGATGTACTTGGCGTTCGGGGGTTCGGGTGTCCCGACACGGCGTGATCTGCTCTCCCCGGAGCCCCCGCACCTGACGTTGGACTCGATTCGAGCGCGCTACGGGGAGCGTGCCCTCAACGGTCAAGACGAGCGCGCTGAGTGGATGGTCGACGCGTACTTGTCCGCGAACAGTTATCTGTCAGAGTTTCGGTACGCGTGGAACAACGATGACTTCGAGAGCGCAGTATCGATGCTCGCTCCGGGTGCCGTCGTCCGCCTGCCGTGGGATGTGCCCGTGGTCGGGAAGACGAACGCGGCGTACTCGCTCGAGCGGTTGCTGCCGGCGGTCGGCGACCTCAACATGAGCATCCTCGACTTCGACGTCAGCGAGCGCATCAGCTTCTGCATGGGGCGCTACACACTACCGGCGGGCGACCAGGTGTTGACCGGTTACTACACGGCGGTGATCCGACTCCAGGACGAGGGGCCGCAGCTCACCGCTCTCCTCTTCTCGGGGTCTGGGGCCAACGGGGTGGCGACGGAGAAGCTCGGCGGCCGGTGAGCGGCCTCGCGCTTCTCTTTCAGGATCCTTCTTTCGCGGCGGCGACGCCTGCGCGCCTGCGCGCGCTGGTCGGTGCCATATTGCTGATCGCCATCGCTTGGTCCCTTTCCACCGATCGGGCCAGAATCTCGTGGCGTGTCGTTGGGTGGGGGCTCGGGCTGCAGCTCGCGTTCGCGGTATTGGTGCTGCAAACACCGCTCGGCGTGACGTTCTTTGAATGGATGAACGGTCTCGTGCGCGCGGTGCTCGGCTACGCGGAGCAGGGGGGGCGGTTCGTTTTCGGGAACCTCGTCTCGGACAACGTCCCCATAGGAACCCTCGACGCGAACCAGAACTTCACCGCGACGCCGGGTGCGGTGGCACGAACCGGGGCATTCTTCGCTTTCCGCATCTTCCCGAACATCATCTTCGTCGCGTGCCTCATGACGGTGTTGTACCACCTCGGCATCATGCAAGTGGTCGTACGGGGTGCTGCGTGGGTGATGCAGCGGACCATGCGTACGTCGGGCGCCGAAACGCTTTGTACCGCGTCGAACATCTTCGTGGGCCTCATGGAGTCTCCGCTCGTCATCAAGCCGTTCATCGCGAAGATGACGGAGTCGGAGCTCATGGCGATCATGACCGCGGGAATGGCAACCATCAGCGGAGGCGTCCTCGCCGCGTACGCGGGAATGATGCTCCCGTATCAGCCCGAAGCCGCGGGACATTTGATCGCCGCCTCGATCATGTCGGCGCCTGGCGCCTTGGTGATGGCTAAGCTGCTCGTTCCCGAGACCGGGGAACCCGCGACCTCCGACACGCTTGACATCGAGCCGCAAAGGCCGGATGTGAACGTGATCGACGCAGCGGCGCGCGGGGCCGCGGAGGGGCTGCGGCTCGCGCTGGTCGTGGCTGCGATGCTGATCGCTTTCGTCGCGTTGATCGCATTGGCGAACGGGGTCGTGGGCTGGGCGGGGGGGCTGGCCGGCTTCGAGAGCCTCACCATCGACGGCATGCTCGGGTCGCTGTTCGCCCCCGTGGCGTGGATGCTCGGCGTGCCGTGGTCGGACGCAGGGTTGGTGGGTCAGATGATCGGGGTGGACCTCGTGCTCAACGAGTTCGTTGCTTTCGTGCAACTGGAGGCGGTGCTCGCCGCGGGTGCGGCGCTCGACGAGCGGTCGCTCATCATCGCCATTTACGCGCTCGCGACGTTCGCCAACTTCGGCTCTGTGGCGATGACGGTCGCGGGCGTCGGAGAGATCGCGCCAGAACGACGACACGACCTCGCGAAGCTGGGCGTGAAGGCGATGTTCGCCGGCCTGCTGGCGGCTCTGCTCACGGCGGCGTTCGCCGGGATGCTCGTGTGATCCAGAAGCGGCCTTCCGTCCTAGGCGTAGGTACCGTGTCGCTCGACACGGTCGAGTCCGCCGGGGAAGTGGCCCACGACGTTCTCGGAGGGTCCGCCCCGTACTTCGCCGCGGCCGCTCGTGTTTTGGCTGATGTGGCGATCGTCGGCGTCGTGGGCGAGGACTTTCCCGAACGCTTTCTCACGCGCTTGAGCGAAGCCGGTATCGACGTCGGCGGACTGTCGCGCCACACTGGTGAGACGTTCCGCTGGCACGTCCGGTACGGTCCGGACGGGAACCGGGAGACGTTGTCCACCAATCGCGAAACGGCTCTCGCCGAGACCCCCGAGGTTCCGGGGGACCGGAAGGGGCCGGCCGCCCTTTTCTTGGGGAGCACCGACCCATCGATCCAGGCATCGGTGCTTGCCAATGCAGGCGCACCCGCGCTCGTCGTG
Source organism: Gemmatimonadota bacterium (assembly GCA_022560615.1). NCBI lineage: Bacteria > Pseudomonadati > Gemmatimonadota > Gemmatimonadota bacterium. The sequence continues at coordinate 40,585 of JADFSR010000025.1, read as the reverse complement.
CTCGACACGATGACGCATTGGATTCGGGATCGGAGTGACGACCTGCGTCTGCTGACGCGCAGCGCCGATGTCCTGCTACTGAACGAGGAAGAGGCGCTGCTGTTGGGCGACGGAGATCAAGCCGCCGGTATTCGGCCGATCCTGGAAGAAGGCTGCTCGTGGGTCGTTGTGAAGCGCGGCGACCAGGGCGCGATTGCGTTTGGCCACGATCGCGCGATCGCCGTGTCGGCCCCGCGACCTCGGGAGGTGAAGGATCCGACGGGCGCCGGCGACGCCTTCGGGGGTGGTCTCGTCGCGACGCTCGCGCGCGATTGGCCTGCCCCCACCGCGATGGACGAGGCACTCAGACACGCCGTGGCGATGGGGTCGCTGGCGGTCGAGTCGTTCTCGGTTGATCGCTTGCTCGCGGTGACGGCGGGAGGGGTCGCTTCCCGGGCGCGCGAGGCGCGCATCAAGATGAGGAAGCACCGACCCACTCGCTAGCAGCCCGTAGTAGAAGTACAGCGGGCCGCCACCCGTGCTACGCACGGGTCCCCGGGTGCCACGGCTCCAGAGGGCACCCGCGCGTAGCGTGGGTCGCGGGGCGACGACGCCATAGCCGTCGCTACGGCTAGGCGCTCCAACGACGGAGATGGGGCCGTGCCACCGTAACCCACGAACCGGTAGGTATGTCACACTCGGTGTCGGGCGCAGGGGGGTCGCGGCCCTGGAGGTCGTTTCTCCTCCTCGGACCACCGCCTTCGGCGGCGGTGCCCGAACAACTACGACTCGTCGTCGTGCCTACTCCAGGTCTCGCGAGACCCCTGCGCGCGGCCCACTGTACTTCTACCACGGGCTGCTAAGCCCCTTGAGGCGGCGCCCTCCGATCCCGACCTTTCAACTCGCATGCCGGGCCGGCTCGTTGTCGCGGCCTTCGTCCCCACGCTTTCTGAGGATGATGATGTCGGAACGGAAGAAGAAGAAGAGGCTGATCGTCGTCGGCGATAGGGTTCTCATTCAGCCCGAAGAGGGTGAGGACCGAACGAAAGTCGGATTGTATCTTCCCGCCACCGCTGTGGACAACCAGGCGGTGCAGGGCGGTACCGTTGCCGCGACGGGTCCAGGTAATGCGCTTTCCGCCCCCACCGAGCTCGATGACGAGCCCTGGAAGATCGGGGCGCCGGAGCCGCGCTACCTGCCGGTGCAGGCACAGATCGGGGACTACGCGATCTTCTTCCGACGCGCGGCCGTGGAGATCACATTCGACGGCGATCACTACTTGGTCGTGCCGCAGGCCGCGATCCTGACGCTCGTCCGTGAGGAAGCAGAGGGAGACGAGGGAGACGAGGGCGGTCTCTCGCTCTAGGCGAGGCCGCGGACGGGGCCGTGTGCGTCTGGAGCGCGCGCAGACCGTAGACCTCGAGCGGTACCGCGAGATCATCTCTGACTGGGCCGACTTCGCGGCCGCCGTGGAGCGCCCCGAGCCGACGGTGCTGCGCGTACGCACCGGCCGGATCAGCCCCGATGCGTTGCTCGATCGGTTGGCGGGTCGCGGCTTCGTGCTGCGACCGAAAGAGGGGCTTCCACACTTTTTCGAAGTCGAATCCGGACCGGGACCGGTCTCTCTGACGCTGGAGCACTGGCTCGGGCTCTTCTACGTGCAGCAAGCTTCGACCGGTGTCGCGGCGCCAGTGCTGAACCCCCAGCCCGGTGAGCGCGTGCTCGACCTTTGCTCGGCGCCGGGAGGCAAGACCACGCATGCCGCCGATCTGATGCAGGACAGGGGGTGTCTCGTGGCGTCGGAGATCAGCGAGAACCGGATCCGCGGTCTTCTCGGCAACGTCTATCGACTCGGTCATCCGAACGTGTTCGTGGTCGCGAGCGATGGCCGTGACTTCCCCGAAGGGCCGCTCTTCGACCGTGTCCTCGTCGACGCTCCATGCTCGGGGGAAGGCACCCTCCGGCGCAGCGGCGGCAAGGCGCCCCGGCAGTCGGCCTCTTTTGGCCGCTACGTGAGGGCGGCTCAACGGGCCCTCCTCGAGAAGGCGATCCGACTGGTTCGCCCGGGCGGCACGGTCCTCTACGCGACGTGCACCTTCGCTCCCGAGGAGAATGAGGCCGTCGTCGACGAAGTCCTGAAGAGCCAGCCCGTGGAGGTCGAGCCGATCACGCTTCCGGTACCACACGCGCCCGGACTCACGTCGTTCGCCGGAGCCCGCTACGACGCCCGGTTGGAGGGTGCAGCGCGGATCTATCCGCACCACTTCGACTCCGGTGGACTCTTCCTGGCGAAGCTGCGCCGGCTGGACGATGGCTCCACCACAGCCGACGGATCCTTCGATGACGGGTGGACTCCGGTGCCGGCGAGTTTCCCGGGAGACGGCCTCGATCCTGCGCACCATGTCCGGACGGCATGCGAGGACCTCGAGCAGCGGTTCGGCGTCGATCGAGGCGAGCTCGTCGACCTCGCGTGGATCCAGCGTGGCGGCCGTTTATGGTTGCACTCGCTGGGCGAGTGGCCGCTCGACGCCTGGCGAGAAGGTCCGTGGCGAGAGGGAGCCTGGCGGCCGATCTCGGTCGGCTTCCGAGCGGTCGATTTCGACTCGAGGGATCGGCCACGCCCGACGAACGATCTTCTGCGATGGCTCGGAGACTCGGTGCGGGAGCGAGCCTTCGACATCGATCACGAGCGGATGCTCCGGCTTGCACTCCGTGAGGCGATCGACTTCGAGCAAGAACTCCGTGGTCCTGTGGCGCTGCGCTACGACGGAGACCTCGTAGGCCGGGGAGCCGCTACCGTCGACGGGCTGAAGAGTGAGATCCCGAAGGCGCGGTCCGCCGATCTGCTGAGGGCGTTGGAAGCGTCAGTCCCCTCTGTTGAGCTCTCTGACGAACGCCGCGTCGGCCGGGGCGAGCGGTAACCTTCCGAGCTCCGACGGTGTGAACCACGCCACCTCTGAGTGCTCGTGTGGGACTGGCTCGCCCTCGATCTCGACCTCCACGAAGTGGATCTCGAAGGGGGTGTCGCCGTCGCGAGAGGAGAAGAGCGTCCGTCCGATGCCGTTCGTCGAGACCGACAATTCTTCGGCGAGCTCGCGTCTCGCGGCTTCCAACATCGACTCTCCGGCGTCGACTTTCCCTCCGGGGAATTCCCACAGGCCGCCATGTCGCTTGTGCGCGGGCCGACGTCCGACCAGATAGCGGCCGCCCCGCCGGACTACCGCCGCGACAACGGGGATCGGTGCTTGCTTCATCGTCGGCTGGGAACGGTCCACACGAGTAGGATGGCGGCGAGGCCCGCGGTGGCGGCGCCGAACGCGAAAGGCGCCGCGGCGCCGAAGCCGCTCCAAGGCCCGACGCCTTGCCACAGCACGCCCGCCAGCAATGAGGCCGGGAGGCTGATGAGGCCGACCACCGCGGCGTAGCTTCCGTACGCGGTCCCCCGTAGCTCAGGAGGCACGAGGTCTGCGATCAGCGCCTTGGCGGCCCCGGAGACCAGCCCGTGGTACGCCCCGTACACGGTGTAGAGGACGGCGATATGTGTGGGGGTGCGCGCGGCAGCGAAGCCCAGGTACACCATGGCGTAGACGAGCCATCCGCCGAAGAGGACCCACTTCCGCGGTACTCGATCAGCGAGTGAGCCGGCCGGACCGGAGATGGTCGTGTACACGACGTTGAACGCCACGAGAATCCACAGCACACCCAGGACGGAGAGCCCGCGCTCCTGCGCTCGTAGCACGAGGAACGCGTCCGCGGAATTCCCGAGCTCGAACAGAACCGAGCATGCGGCGAACGCTGCAAAGCCCCTCCCGAGCCCGCGGATGCGGATCCGGGGCCCAGCACGTGCACGCTCCCTCGGCAAGGCAACGTCCCGCGCGCCCACGGCCAACACGACGACAGCCAGGAACGCGGGGACTAGGCTCCACAGCACGAGAGTCCTGAACGTCCCTTCGGACAGCATCGGATTGGCTCCCTGGGCATTTGCTACGACCCAGATCGTGACCAGCAGGCCGACGACCGCTCCCGCGCTATCGCCTGCGCGGTGTAGACCGAACGCCAAGCCCCGACGCTCCGGTGGGGTGGAGTCTGCCAGCAGGGCATCCCGCGGTGCGGTGCGGATCCCCTTGCCGACGCGGTCCACGAAACGGATTGCCGCGACCGCGCCCCATGTGGAAGCGAAGTAGAGGAACGGCCTGGAAATCGCGGAGGTTGCATATCCGGCGACCGCCAGCCACTTCCTGGCGCGCAGCCGATCGGAGAGCCATCCCGAGTAGAGCTTGAGAACGCTGGAGGCGGTGTCGGCAAGACCGTAGATGACCCCGACCGTCCAGATGCGAACTCCGAGAACGTTCGCGAGGAAGAGCGGCAGGACGTTGACGAGCATCTCGCTCGAGACGTCCGTGAGGAAGCTCGTCCCGGTCGCGACCCAGACGTTTTTGTGCAGCTTTTCCCGGGCGCCGGGCCTAGGAGGGTGATCGGAAGGGGGGGTGCCCCGCTGGCTCAAGCCAGCCCGATCGCGATGGCGATCGCGATGGAGAGTGCTCCAAGCGCTACGAGTGCCAAGTAGAGCGGCATCGCGAACTTGATCCACTCCTCGTAGCGCACTCCTGCCGCAGCGAGCATCGCCAGCAGCGCCCCATTGGTCGGTGTGATGATGTCACAAAGGCCTGCCCCGTACTGATACGCGAGCACGACGACCTGCCGTGAGAGACCGAGTAGATCAGAGAGCGGAATGAGGACGGGCATGGTGAGGACAGCCTGGCCGCTCACGCTCGGCACGGGCACGTGGATCGCGGTTTGGGCGACGATCATTCCCAGGCTCGAGGCGATCAGCGGCAGTCCCTCGAGCGGCGTGAACATGGCGTGCACGATCGTGTCGACGATGTGGCCGTCTTCGAGCACGACGAAAATCGCGCGCGCGAAGCCTATGAGCAGTGCGGCGTATGCCATGCTTCGAAAGCCCCGCACGTACGCTTCGGCGGTGCCGGTCAGGCCCATGCCCGCGAGTAGGCCGATCACCACGCCCATGATGAAGAAGGCGGCAGACATCTCGTTGAAGTCCCAGCCCCAACGCGGCAGGAGGCCTATCACGATCACTGCGAACGTCACGGCGATGAGCCCGAAGATCACCCAGTCTTTGCCTCCGATCCCGGCGTCGCTCGAATCCTCGACGACTTCCGGCTCCCGCCGTTTCCGTGATGCGTAGCGCATCGTCATGCCGATCCAAAGCGCGAGCGCCAGGATCAGGAAGACCCCGCGGAAGAGTCCCCCCGAGCCGAGCGGAAGCTCTGCCAGCTTCTGTGCGATCTGGACCTGGAAAGGGTTGATGGGGCTGAACGCCGATCCCACGAATGCCGCACCGGCGCTCATCGCGACCGCGACGAGCGGTGTAAAGCCGACTGTGCGGGTCAGAATGAGCAGAACGGGGATCAGCGGGATGATCTCCTCCTGCATGTTCTCCACCACACCTCCTGTGGCGAAGAAGATCGAGACGATGGGGATGACCAGTAGGTCGCGACCTCTCAGCGTGCGCACCAGCGACGTGACGCCCCGCCGGAGCGCACCGGTCTCGTCGACCACGGTGAATGCCCCACCGATGAGGAACACCAGGAAGATCACCTCGGCGGCTTCGGCCATGCCACGGGGTAGCGCGACCATCGCATCGAAGAGGTTGACGGGGGCGCGCTCGACTGCGTGGTACGTGCCCGCGACCACGACCGAGCGGCCGGTCGCCTCGTCTTCGGACCGGTCGAACTGGCCCGCGGGCAAGACGTAACTCGCCGCCGCCGCCAGGATCACGCAGCCAGCGAGCAGAACGAGAGGATGGGGAATGCTGAACCGCGGCTTCGCCTCGCTCATCGGAGGGCCTCGTCCAGCGCGCGCATCACGGTCAGAATCGTCCGGACCGACGCGACGTACTCGACGGGGTCTATGTTTTCGAAGTCGTCAGTGGGACGGTGATAGTCGGCGTGGTCCTCGACTCCGAAGTACACGAAGGGGATTCCGGCTTGGTGGAAGGGCGCGTGGTCCGACGAGTTGGTCCAGTTCGCGCCCTCCGGGGCGCCCGGGCGGTCGTGTCCCTGCCTCACGGTCACGGGGGCGTTCGCCGTCGCCTCCTCGATCACAGGTCGAAGCGCAGGCGTGTGGTGCGCGCCCACTGCCCAGAGCAGGCCCGCTGTGCGGGCGACCATGTCGAGATTGACGTTCAGCACGATCTGCCCGAGAGGGATCGGAGGTTGTGCCACGAACTCTTTCGCCCCGAGCAATCCTTCCTCCTCGGCATCGACCAGCGCGATCACGAGTGTAGCGCCGAGCGGACTCGCCACTACGTCGCGTGCGATCGCGAGCGCCGCGGCGACCCCTGAGGCGTTGTCATCGGCTCCGTTGAAAACGACGCCGCCTCGCACGCCTTGGTGATCGTAGTGGGCTGTGAGCACGATGTACCGTTTCGTCGCGTCTCGACCCGGCACGGTCGCGATGATGTTCACCGCGCGTGCGTTGGCGGTCTCGAAGCCGTGCTCGTAGCTCTCGCCGATCGGTGCTGCCCCGATGGACTTCAGCGACTCGATCAGGAAGACCCTCGCGCGCGCGCTGCCTGGCGTCCCCGAGGCTCGTCCCTCCATGGAGTCGTGCGCGAGCACGGAAAGATCCTGGAGCAGTCGGTCGAATGACGCCGGGTACTCGATGTCCTGCGCGGCCGCTTCGGCCGTGAGGGTCGTGGCCGCCGCGACAGCAACCGCGAGGCCCGTTCTCATCACGGCTGGAACCACGAAGCGCAGACGCATCAGTACGAGACGATGCGCCTCCGCGGCGGAAGCTTGGCCTGTCCCACCGTATTCGTGTCGGTACCGAACCAGATGGAGTTGGTCTCAGCGTCGAAGTACATGTGACGGATCGAGCCGCCGCCGCTCTCGAGGAGCGTTTGGCTGAAGATCTCGCCCGTCATCGGATCGAAGCCCACGAAGTTGTTCGGTCTGGGACCGGTCTCGACCAGCCAGATGCGGTCGGAGTCGTCCGCGACCACGGCGTAGGGACGCGAACTTTCCCCGCCCGGGAGCGGGAACTCTTGTACATCACCGGTCGCGGGGTCGAGGCGGCCGAGCGTGCCGCGCGTCCAGTCGCCGTACCAGAGCACGTCGTCCGAAGTGATCGCGATGCGGCGTGGCCGCGCATTCTCCGGCAGTTCGAAGGTCTCGAGCTCGAACGTCTCAGGGTCCACCGTCGCGATCATGTTCGTGTTGAACAGCGCGATCCACGGATGGTCTCTTGAGTCCATGACGATGCCGTACGGCCGGCTGCTCCCCATGCGACCACCGCGGCCGGACGCAGAGGGTGTCTCGAGCAGGCGAATCTCACCGGTCTCAGTCCAGAATTTACCGACGAAGTTGCCGTTCTGCGCAGTGAACCATATGTCGCCCATGGAGTCGAAAATGAGCGTATGCGGATCACGTGCGCGTTCGTCGGGCATCATGAACTTCTCGACGTCTCCGGTCTCTGGGTCGAGTCTCCCGATGTGGCTCGCGCGGTTGCCCGAGTAGTAGACCATGCCGTCGACGTCGACAATCAGATTGTGCGGATTGACGCTCTCGTCCATGTCGAACTTCTCGAAGCCACCCGTCTTCGGGTCGAGCACGGAGATGTAGTTGCCCACCTGGCCGACAAACCACACCCGTCCGTCCGGCGCGACCATCGGGTCCCGGGGACGCGACTGCGCATAAGGGACTTCCCACTCTTGAAGCGCGGGATCCGTATCGGTCTGCGCCACGGCTGGGGGTCCGGGCAGCAGAAGTGTCACTACGGCTGCGAGCACTGGTGTGGTTATCCGCATGAGAGCCCTCCATCGGCTACGGATCAACGTCAAGGCACCGAGAAGACAGCTGCACTTCCCGGGACGCTGTCAAAGTGTGCGTTCCGGTGTCCCCAAGCGAGCACCGCTGTATCCGTTGTCTTCTGTTGCTGGTCTCGCGAAGTGCGGCAACGGAGCCATAGGTTGCGGCTCACACTGAGCTGGAGGTCGTTTTGGGAGATTACCGAAGCTACACACGGCGCGAGTTCCTCGATCGCACCACGTCGTGCGCCGCCCACATGGGCATCATGGCTGCTGCGTCACCGCTGTGGGCGCGCGCTCTGTGGAGTCGGCAGGAGCGCTTTCCGGTGGTCGCTTCAGAGTCGTGGGGGCGGCTGGAACAGATCAGCGCAGGCATCTGGGCTTTGGTCTCCAACCCGCTCGAGGATCGCACGACGCTCTGCAACGGAGGCATCGTCGCGGGTCGGGCGGGCGTCGTCGTCATCGAGAGCTTCGCATCCGACGAAGGAGCCCGCTGGATGGCTCAACAGGCGATGCGCCTCGTTGGGCGGCCACCCACGCACGTCATTCTCACCCACCATCACGGGGATCACACCGGAGGTCTGCGGGGCGCAGCGGAGAGTACGGACGTCGTCATGCTGGCGACCGCTTTGACACGCGACACGATCCTGGAGCGGAACAGAAACGCTCCTGCGGACGTGCTTGAAGGTGTGGAGCTGCTCGGCGGAGGGGGACCCACCGAGATCGACCTCGGTGACCGGTCGCTGCTCGTGGTGCCTCGCAGGGGACACACTGACTCCGACGTGAGCATCGAGATCGCCGATCCGTCCGTGGTCTTCTGCGGCGACTTGGTTTGGAACGGGATGTTCCCGAACTACGTGGACGCGGTACCCAACCAGCTGTCTCAGAATGTGCGGGTCCTGCGACGCAGGGAGCCGACCACCTACGTGCCAGGCCACGGACCGCTAGCGGACGACGCGGCGGTGGGCGCGTACATCGAGTTGCTCGACGACGTGGAAGCGGCGGCCAGGCGGGCGATCGAGCGGGGGTTGACCGCAGAGCAGGCCGGCGAGGAGTACCGGCTGCCGGAGGGGATGGAGGAGTGGACGCTCTTCAGTCCGGGGTACTTCGCTCGCGCGATCGGCGCTTGGATGACCGCCCTGAACGGCGTATGAGCGCAAAGGGCACTATCGCCGTCCTGACGGGCGGTGGAGACGTGCCGGGGTTGAATCCTGCCGTGCGGGCGGTCACCCTCCGCGCGGTCCGGGAAGGGCACCGGGTACTCGGCATCCGCCGCGGGTGGCGCGGCCTGGTGGACCTCGTGCCCGATCCGGACGCGGACAACTCTGTGGCAGTGGTGGAGCTGACGCCCGAAGTCGTGCGCACGGCAGGTCGCACGGGGGGCACCATCCTGCACTCGTCGCGCACCCGGCCCAGCCATTTGCCCAAGGCGTTCGTGCCACAACACTTACGGGATCGGTACCCGGACGAGATCAACGACGTCACGAACGATGTGCTGAAGAACCTCGACTTCCTGGGGGTCGATACGCTGATCCCGATCGGCGGTGATGACACGCTCTCGTACGCGTATCGTCTGCACGAGGAGGGCGTGAACGTCATCGCGATCCCGAAGACGATGGACAACGACGTTCCGGGCACGGACTACTGCATCGGGTTCAGCACCTGCGTGACCCGCACGATCGAGCTCACTCACCGGCTGCGCACGTCGGCCGGATCCCACGAACGCATTCTGGTCATAGAGGTCTTCGGACGGTACGCGGGGTACACGGCGCTGGTGCCCGCGATGGCGGGGGCGTCGGACCGATGCGTGATTCCGGAGTACCCGTTCGATGCCGAGCGCCTCACGGAGCTGCTGGTCGAAGACCGGCGCCGGAATCCGAGTCGCTACTCGGTCGTACTCGTTTCCGAGGGCGCGACGATGACGGGAGACGACGACATGGTCTTCTCCGACAAGGAGAAGGACCAGTACGGCCACAAGAGGCTGGGCGGCATCGGCGATCGGCTTTCCGAGCGCATCAAGGAGCTGTCACCGCGCTTCAACGACGGAAAGCTCATCAATACCGTGAACCAGCGGCTCGGGTATCTGGTCCGCTCGGGGGAGCCCGACGCTCTGGACTCGATCGTCCCGATGGCGTTCGGCAATCTCTCGCTCGACCTGGTCGGGCAGGGGAAGAGCGGCGTGCTCGTGGCGGTCCGAGACGGCGTGTACCGGCACGTGCCCATCGATGCGGTGATGGGTACGAAAAAGGTTGTGGACGTCGAGCTTTTTTATGAGACGGAGCGCCTGCGACCCAAGTACACGACGTTCGGGGAGAAACCTCTTTTCATCATGACTAGTGGGTGAGTTCGGGGGCGTGCGTCGCGTGTCTTTCCTTCGCTCAGGCATTCCTTTCCCCGGTCCCCGCCCCCCGCCGGAACGCGATGTCGCTTCGGAAAGACACGCGACGCGCGCCCCCGACGTTGTAGGCCGAGGGGCTGAGGGGCTGAGGGGCTGAGGAATAGGAGGAGCAATTGAGCAAGTACGATCTCGATATGGAGCGGCGGTCTGCGAATCATGTGCCGCTGTCGCCGTTGTCGTTCTTGCGGCGTACGGCAGCGGTGTATCCGGAGCGGTGCGCGATCCGGTACGGCCGCCAGGAGTGGAGTTGGGCTGAGACGTACGGTCGGTGCCGAGCTCTTGCGGATGCCCTGCGGCGGCGGGGCGTGGAGAAGAACGACACGGTTGCGGTGCTGTGCCCGAACACGCCACCGGCGGTGGAGGTCTCCTTCGGCGTGCCGATGGCGGGCGCGGTTCTCAACATGATCAATACGCGACTCGACGCCGAGATGGTCGCGTTCATCCTCGACCATGCGGAAGCGCGCTTCTTCGTCGTCGACCAGAGTTTCGCGCAGGTCGCTACAGCGGCGCTCCGGATCGCCGAGGCGTCGCCCACGGTCGTGTTCATCGAAGACGATGCGATCGAGCCTGTCGAGAGCTTCGGTGACGTGTCATACGAAGAGCTGATCGCGGAAGGCGATCCTGGCGCCGACTGGTCACGCCCCACAGACGAATGGGACGCGATCGCACTGAACTACACCTCGGGCACCACGGGGAATCCCAAGGGCGTCGTCTACCACCACCGCGGCGCGTACTTGAATGCGCTCAGCAACGCGCTCGATTGGTCGCTACCGCAGGGTCCGATCTACCTGTGGACGCTGCCGCTCTTCCACTGCAACGGCTGGTGCTTTCCGTGGACGATCGCGGCCGTGGCCGGGACGAACGTGTGCCTGCGCGGGGTCGACGGGGGTGCGATCCTCGATCTGATTGGCCGCGAGGGCGTCACGCACATGTGCGGCGCGCCGATCGTGATCAACATGGTCACCACAGAAGCTGAGAAGCGGGGTGAGGCCCTGCCGCACAAGGTTCGCATGATGACGGCGGGCGCCGCCCCCCCGGCCGCGGTGCTGGATCGAGCCGGGCGTGTGGGCTTCGAGATAACGCACGCGTACGGCCTCACCGAGTGCTACGGGCCGAACACGGTCTGCGCGTGGCACCCCGAATGGGACGAGCTGCCGCTGGAGGAACAGGCCAGGCTGAAAGCTCGGCAAGGAGTCGTCTACACCGTGCAGGAGGAGCTGACCGTACTGGATCCGGAGACGCTCGAGCCGGTGCCGGCCGACGGGGAGACGATTGGCGAGATCATGATGCGCGGAAACGTGCTCATGAAGGGATACCTGAAGAATCCCGACACCACGAAGCAGGCCTTCGAGGGCGGGTACTTCCACACAGGTGACCTCGCCGTCATGCATCCGGACGGCTACGTCGAAATCAAGGACCGGTCCAAGGACATCATCATCTCGGGTGGCGAGAACATCTCGTCGATCGAGGTCGAGAGCGTGTTGTATCGTCACCCTGCGGTGTCGGCGGCCGCGGTCGTGGCGCGACCTGACGACCACTGGGGAGAGACACCGTGCGCGTTCCTCGAGCTACGGGAGGGTGCCGAGGTGACGGAGCAGGAAGTCATCGACTTCTGTAGGGCCAACATGGCCCACTTCAAGGCGCCGAAGACCGTGGTCTTCGGGGAGCTGCCCAAGACGTCGACTGGGAAGATTCAGAAGTTCGTGCTGCGGGAGCGGGCGCGGGCGCTTGATTCCTAGTTCTCAGGCGCGCCAACCAAAAGGCGCACGCTGGGGAGCTGCTACCGGAGGGCGCTCACTGGCCTATGAGCCCCCTGGGATTGCACGACTACATTACTGGTACCCGCCCGATTACAAAATCGTCATCGGGGTCTCCAGCAGGGCTTATCCTTCTAATGCCGATCCCTGGAACAGCACCGGACGGAAGGCGGGTGGTGTTTTCGGCCGGACAGGTAGGGGCTCGCGATCTCTACGATTGACGGGCGCGGCGGCACCATCCAGCGGGTGATGGATGTTGGACGCGGTGACAGTGGCGTCGATGCGCACCCTACGTCCGTCCTCGACTCCCTGGGCTTCAGCATACTGGAGGATCACCTGGTTGACCGTCTGCCAGGTCGCCTCGGAGATCCGCTTGATGTTCTTGGCCAGCGGCCGACTTGCGGGGCACATCGAGCGGATGCGTGAAGGCGCAGAAGCGCCGGTAGGTGAGCGAGTCCGCCAGGCAGAACTCCAGCTCCTCGTAGCTGAAGCCCCTCATCTGCTTGATCACGGCCGCCCGGAGGATGACGTACGCGCTCAAGCCCGGCCGACCTCGCCGATCGGGCTTCGTACCTTCCTCATCTTGCAGATCTTTCCAGACCAGTCGCGTGATGGTAGGGTTGTCACACAGGATCCGATCGATCACTTCCAACTCGCGAGCATGCTCGTGGGGCAGGCTGTCGCCTCGGAAGAGGTCGAGGGCGGGAAAGACTGGGCGCATCCAGTTGCTCCGATCTTGCTGGTGGGTGGTTTGCTTGTTTTCTTACACCAAACCTACGCCTTTCCACGCGAAATTGCGAGCGCCAGATGCGCCTTTCTCGTTATCCTGCAACAACTTACGAATTTGTGGATGGGATCTAGTCTAGTCTAGTACCCGATCCTGGGTGGGTCGTCTGTGGCAGGCGGAAGTGATGGAGAAGCGGCCGAAAGGTCCTCGTCTGGCGCGACGAGGCGCTGGGTAATCTTTCCGTCCATCCTCGTGTGCACGACGATCTGGTGATCCCAGGGCCATCCTCGACGCTCCCTAAGCACCACGGCGTTGCAGGGAGGGAATGATTGGATATTCCACCGAAAAAGGCTCTTCAGAGCCTTCCCGGCAAACCCGAAGAGGGACTCTAGGCTCAGGGGTCGATGTAGTAGAAGTCCACGCGGTCCGTCACCGCGGGAGGGAATCACACCTGTGCGATTTCGGACGTCGGATTCTTGTACTGCTGGGGACGGAACCGATCGTTCCAGGCCTGGGGAGAGGACGACACCCGCCCAGTGGAGGTCCCCACGCGGGTCTTCGCGCCATCATGATTCCACGTCTTCGTGGACGGCCTGGTGATCGTCGGCAGATCCTGCTGGCGTGCAGCCGGTCTAGGCCTCTAGGCCATGAGTCCGCCCTACTCGTGGTCCCCGCAACCGTCCTAGCAGCAGCCGTTCCATACATCATGTGCTGACAGTGAAGACAGTGTTGAGCTGGCGGGCTCGGCGGTAAGGAGAAAGTGAGGCGTTGCTTGGTCGCGGATAAACGCACAAACTGCCTGCCTCCGCCTGTACCACGTCTCTGGATTGAGATGACGTGATCTATTGTCTCAGAACACTCGGACGACTGTCTCTGCACCGATCAGGGCCTGAGACGAAGGCACTCCTGTCCGACACGAAGCGAGGACTACGCGACAGCGGTCCGGCTATACGGAGGGCCCTTCCTCTCGTCGCTTCGTGACACGAGCGGTGGCGAGTTGTCCAGGTGGATCGAGTCCGAAAACGATCGGATCTGGACTGGTCTTGAAGTTGCCTTGGCGACGCTCATCCGGGATGCGAGGGGGGCCGGCGATCACCGACGGGAAGTTGAGTTGGCCGAGCGGTATTGTGACCTGAATCCTCTCAGCGAACGAGCAACTCGGTTCCTGATTCAGGGACTGCGCAGTCTGGGCGAGGAGACCGCGCACCGAGATTCTCCATGGCCCGGTCTGGGTGTACGAAGGGGAGAAGTACGTATTGAGGGCTGAGGCAGGCCGCTAGGTGCCGCTGGGTGTTACCGAACCTATTTGGGACAACATGGCGCACTTCAAGGCGCCGAAGTCCGTGGTCTTCGGTGAGCTGCCGAAGACGTCGACTGGGAAGATCCAGAAGTTCGTGCTGCGGGAGAGGGCTCGGGCGCTGGGGTAGAAGGCCGCGGTAAAGGGCGTGGAAAAACGGCTTGTTAGCGTAGCACGCTGACCGGCGTGCCTGGGCTGGACCCGAGTTGCACGTACATGAAGAGCGACTGCCCGCACTCATTGCCCGCGGTGCCCATGCGCGAGCTCGCGCTGAGCGCCTGCCGGGCAAAACCGAGTCCGTCCCCCGCCAGCAGCGTGCTCGACGGCGCGAGGTTACCGGCAATACCGATATGGACGCCACCGGAGTCGTGCAGCGGGGTGCCACTTACGCCGTTGTCGATCGGCAGGACGCGCGCGAGGCCCATCGGGAAGACCTGGCAATTCTGCAGTCCCGATGGGCTCTGGCCCCTGAGGCTGATCGACAAGCTCGACGCCACGGAATAGGGCCGACCGATCGACACGCCGGTCCAGAGGTCCAGCGTTGGTGTGTGCTGGTAGGTGCTGGTGAACTGCCCGTGGGACTCGGCTCGGCTTGAATTCCCGAAGGGGTTCGAGGACTCGTCCCGGTCGATGCCCACGATGGCGAGTCCGGAGTTGAGCGCCTGAGTGCACCCGGTCGTCATCGCGAGCAGTGCAACGCCGAATGTGACGGCGAAGGCCCGTGCGAGTGGTGTCCGTGCGCTCATGGCATTCCCCCTTGGTCAACCCGCCTCTCAACCACTATACGCCCAGGACCGCACACGCTCAACTACGTAGATCGACGTAGCTGGTCGTTCGCGGGGATAAACCTAGATGGCGTAGCCCCGAAGTCTGCGACGACGACCTATTTCCTCGCCTCCCGCTCCAGAATTTCGGCCTCGTTGAGCCAGACCGGTGCCGTGAACACCTCGCGGCGCCAGCAAATCCATCGCGCGCTTCTGATGATCGCGTTCGACCCCGTCGAAGACGGCTCCCGTCTCGTCGGACGTCTTCAGGTCGACGTGCACGCCCGCGACCAGCGTGAGCACGTGGCCGACGTACCGATTCCACTGGCTCAACGCCTCACCGTAGATTTCGGCGAGGTCGGTGTAGTCCTCTCCCGGCTTGGTCGTCCACTCGACGAGCTTCGGGACGATGCGCTTCAGGTTCGCCATGCCGTACTCGCTGGCTCGAACCGGATCGTCTACCCATGTCCTCCGTTTGGGCGCGTGGGTCGCTCACGCTGAGGCCGCCCTGAGGGAGGTACTTGTACATGCGATCGTGCGCGCGCTCGACGATCCATTCGTCGAGTGTCCCGAGCTCGTCCTCGGGCCGTAATCCGTCCCCGGGCTGTGCGATGTAGTTCTGGCGCGCGTAGTCCATGATGGTCGGCGCGACCCCCATCCGGCTGGCGAAGCTCTGTGAACGAAGAGAGTCGACCGGGTAGGACGAGCTAGCGACCATGTTGTGCGGTAGTCCGATCGCATGGCCGATCTCATGCGTGATCACTTGCTCCATCGCCTCCTCCATGAGGCGATCTGTGAGCGGAAGCTGTCGCGCGTCCGGGTTGGCCGCCCCGGTCTGGACCATCATCCAGTGGGTGGCGGAGTGTTCGGGCTAGTGGCGCCGCCACACGCAGCGACGAAGAGAGCGCCGGCGAAGAGCCTGGTCGAAGCGAGAACGAAACGGCCGTCTGCGATCGGGGCAATGGCTACGTTTGCCGCCCACCCGAATCGCCCGTAGGCTACGGTCCCCCAGGCTGGCCGCCGCGCTCGACGGGAGCGAGCGCGACCGGCGTAAATCCTCCGGCGTAAATCCTCTAATGAGGCGTGGACATGCACGCTTTTCGAGCTTCGCGGTCCGCGGGACCGGTCAGCGCCCCAGCACCGCGGTGTCCTCGCCTTCGGTTCGCGCTCACTGCAGCGCTTGTCGGCGCTGCGATCCTCGGGCCTTCGCACGGCTCCGGCCAGTCACCTCAGGCAGTCGAGGCGGGAGTTGGGTCGGCCGTAGGCGGCGCCGTGCTCGGTGCTCTGACCGGCGCACTGGCAGGCGCCTCGTTCGTGACGCTGAAGGCGAACGTCTTCGACAGCTACGTCGAGGGATCGGTGAGCGAGGGCCTCGGCGAGCTTCTGCCGTGGGTGATAGCGGGTGCTGCCGTTGGAGCGATTTCCATCTCTATCGGCGAGGGCGCCACCGTTGGGCACGCCGTCGGACCGACGGTGCGTGGCGCGGTGGCCGGTGTTGCGACAGGGGTTGCCGTCGGGGCCCTCAGCGCGGTGCTCGCGAGCCTGGGACCCGAAGAGCTCCGTGATGAGCTGCCCGGTGGCGCGTGGTCGGGCGCATTCATCGGACTCGGTGCGGGGGCGCTGGTCGGCGCCATCGGGGTCTTTGCAGGACCGGGTGAGGACCACAACGGCTGGGGGCCCGGTGCATGGGGTGGCGGAATAGCTGCGATCCCCCTCTTCTACTGGTCGATCAGGTTCTGATGGGTTTGGGGCGTCGAGGGGGCACATTGGCCACCGCGGCCGTGCTCGGGATCGTGTTCGTAGCGGCGGGCTGCAGCCTCAACGAGTTTGTCACTACGTGCCCGCCACCCGCCCAAGGCATGCGCGCGCCGCTCGAATGCCGCGACCCGGGCGGATCGGATCAGGAAGCGGTCCTCTTCCTCGTCGGGGATGCGGGGTACGTGCCGTTCGGGGAGAACCCGGTGCTGCACGACCTGCGGGAGCGCGTCCGTGCACTGGGCGATCGAGGTGTTCCTGTGATGGTCCTCTACTTAGGGGACAACGTCTACGAGGACGGGGTACGTGCTGATCACCCGGAAGATCTTGAGCTCCTCGACGCGCAGGTCGAGGTTGTGCGAGGCGTCTCGGCGCGGGCGCGCTTCATAGCGGGGAACCACGACTGGGCGAACACGAGCGACCCGGTAGGAAGACGGCGGCTCCGGGCGCAGGAGAGGGCCCTCAGGACTGATGGCTTCGCTCTCGGGGCCCTGGGAAGCGACACGTTCCCGATGGTCCCCGAGGCTGGCTGTCCCGGTCCGAGGAGAGTCGATATCCGGAACCGAGCGGGTGCTCTGATGGCGCGCGTGCTGGCGGTCGACTCTCAGTGGTGGATTGCAGGCGTGGCGGCAAATCCCGATTGTGCCTCCCGGTCGAAGGAGGATGTCGTGCGACGGCTCCGGTCCGAGCTGGCCGCCGCCGGGGACACCCAGGTGGTCCTGGCCGCCCACCACCCGCTCGTCACGGGCGGTCCCCACGGCGGCAACGCGGAGCTCTTGGAGGGCCTCGCTTACCGCGCACGCCTGGTGAACCAGGATATGGCCGCGGCAGCCTACCGGGACTACCTCAGGGTGATCGAGCCTCTCGTGGCCTCGAGTCGCGTCCCGGTCATCTTTGCCGCCGGCCACGATCATTCGCTCCAGGTGCATGAATTGAGCGGGAACCCGGACGGGGGGCCCGGGGGCGCTAGCTGGCATCACCTCGTCTCCGGGAGTGCAAGCAAGCGGACCGCGGTTCGGAGGGTCGAGCGCGAAGGCGTTGAGACTCTCTTCGCAGCCTCTCTCCCCGGGTACATGAGGCTCGACTTCCGCTCCCGCGGCCGTATTCAGCTGAGCGTAGTGGCGGGCTGCCCCGATACCGGACCCAACGGCGTGCAGGCGGGAGCAAGCGGCCGGCCGGCCGCGGCCTTCGACCCACTTCCGATCTGCGAGACCGATCGGGGGTTCCGCACGGTCTTCTCGAAGTCGATCCGATGAAGGTGACGGCCATCTTGGCCGCCGAGCGGGAAGCGCCCATGACGCGTCGCCCGACTTTCTGGATCATCTTCTGTGCGCTCGGCATCGCCGGTGCGGTCACGGCGATCCAGCTCTTCCGCGTCGCGCTGCCCAGCGTTTCGCTCGACATCTCCATGGACCGTGGGAGTGCGCTGGCCGAAGCCGCCGTACTCGCCGAGCGATACGGTTGGGCCCCCGCCGACGCGCGCTCAGCGGCGTCGTTCGGGCAGGTGGGTTCAGAGGTCCAGACGTACGTCGAGCTCGAGGGCGGCGGCCGCGACGCGTTCGAGAGCCTGGCGAGGGCGGGTGTCTATCAGCCGTACCAGTGGTCGGTGCGGCGATTCGCGGAGGGGGAGGTCGAGGAGGCGCTCGTACGCTTCACGCCAGAGGGCACCCCGTACGGTTTTCGTTTGCGACTCTCGGAGGACGACCCCGGCCAGGGTAACCTCGACGAGACTGCCGCTCGCGCGGCGGCCGAGGCAGGAGCAGCCGCGTGGCCCATCGACCTCTCCAGCTATGCGCTGCTCGAGTCCTCCGAGGAGACGCTGCCCAGCGGGCGGGTGGACCACACCTTCGTCTTCGAACGCACCGACGTCACGCTCGCGGAGGCTCGTTTTCGCGTGCGGCTCGTCATCGCCGGCGACCAGTTCACACAACTCACGCACTTCGTGCATGTGCCAGAGGCCTTCTCGCGTCAGTACGCCGACATGCGCTCGACGAACAACGCGATCGCGCTCGTTTCGCAGTCGATCTTGGTGCTGTTCTTCGTGCTCTTCGGCGCGGGCGTGGGAACGGCCCTGTTGTTGCGACGGCGTTGGGTGGAGTGGCGCACCGCGCTGACGTGGGGCGGCTTCTCGGCGCTGCTCATCGGACTGAACGGCGTGAACGCGTTGCCGCTGTCGTGGATGTCCTACGACACGGCTCTGTCGGCGAACACATTCGTACTGCAACAAGTCGCGGCGGCCGGTGCGATCTTCTTCCTGGGCACGCCCATCCTCGGTTTCTTCTTCATGGCGGGGGAGTCGCTCGGGCGCCGCGCTTTCCCGGACCACCTGCAGCAGTGGCGCGTCTGGTCTCCCGAGGTGGCGTCGTCCAACTCGGCGCTCGGCCTCACGGCGGCCGCGTACGTGCTCTTGGGGCTCGAGGTCGGGTACTTGGTACTCTTCTACCTGGGCACGTCACAGCTCGACGGCTGGTGGTCTCCCGCGGGTGCACTGGTGCAGCCGGATCTGCTGGCGACGTACATGCCGTGGTTGCAGGCGGTGTCGATTTCGCTCTACGCCGCGATGTGGGAGGAGAGCATCTTCCGTGCGGTACCGATCGCGTGTGCCGCGCTCATCGGCGCGAAGTACGGGCGGAAGAACCTGTGGGTGTGGGGAATGGTGGCGGTGCAGGCGGTGGTCTTCGCGGCGGGGCACGCGAACTACCCGCAACAGCCTCCGTACGCACGCGTCATCGAGCTTACCATCCCTGCGCTCACATGGGGTGCGGTGTACGTCTTCTTCGGACTCGTGCCGACGATCCTCACGCATTTCCTCTACGACCTCGCGCTGATCTCGGGGGTGCTGTTCGCGTCGGACGCGATGTTCGACCAGGGCGTCATCGTCGCTGTCGGACTCGTTCCTGCCGCGATCGTGCTTTGGGCTCGGCGCGGAGGAAGGGCACGGTCGACCCCGCCGGAGTGGGCGTACAACCGGGCGTGGTCTCCGCCCGAGCCGGCGAGCGGTCCGGAGTCGGGGGTTGTCGCGGCAACGGTGAGGGCGCGGGACGCGCCGTCCGGCGCCGACGCCGCCTCCGAGCTACCCGTTCCCACGCGCGTGATCTACGTCGGGGGCCTCGTCGGCTTGCTACTCTGGGTCGGCGCGGCCGTGATGCGGGAACCGCTGCCGACGCTCGTGCTCGGACGGTCCGAAGTCATGGCCATCGCTCAGGAAACAATGGATGCTTCTGGCGCGGTGTCGGAGGGTTGGACCCGGATCGTCTACACGGGAGGCGGGAATTCGGCAGCGCACGCGTACGTGCTGGAGCAGGGAGGGGAGCGAGCCCTCGATCAGCTTCTCGGCAGCTACCTGACCGATCCTCAATGGGTTGTTCGCTACGTGGACTGGGACGCCGAGCCGGAGGAGCGGGTCGAGGAGTTTCGCTTGTACGTGTCCGGTGAGGGTGGGCTGCGGCGCATGGCTCATACACTGCCCGAAGCGCGCGCGGGGGTCAGTCTGTCCGAGGACTCGGCGCGAGTCCTCGCGCTCGCCGCTGCTGGCACCGTGATGGAAGAGGACGCAGCCCGTCGTCTCGAAGAAGTGGGCGCCGAGGAGACCGTGCACCCGGCTCGGACCGACTGGGAGTTCACCTTCCGTGATCCGGCACTCCTGGCCGACCTGGCAGGCGAGGCGCGCGTGACGGTCGAGGTCGCCGGCGGCGAAGTCGCGGATGTCCGCCGCTATGTGCACGTGCCGGAGGAGTGGGGCCGAGAACGGCGTGAGAGCGGCACTCGACGGAGTCTCATGCTCGGCGGGCTCGCAATGGTGCTCGTGCTCAACTTCGTCGGGGGCGCGGTCATCGCGATTGTCGTTTGGAGTCGCCGGGGGCTCCCGACGCGAGTGGTGCTCACTACTGCGGGAGTGACGTTCCTGGCGTTGGCGCTCTCCATCGGCAACGGCTGGTCTGACGTCACGGCGATCTTCTCCACCGCCCAGCCGTGGACCCTCCAGGCAGGGGGAGCCGCGTTCGGGCTCCTGTTGATCGCTCTCATCGGAGGAGCCGGCATCGGTCTGATCTCCGGCCTCGGCCACTCCTGGTTCGAGCCCCGTAGCCGAAAAAACGCTCCGCGCTGGGTTGGGCCCGCGCTCGGTCTGCTCATCGCCGGTTTGGGGAGCATGGCGTCCGTGCTCTCGCCTGGGCGGCCCACGCTCCCCGACTATTCCGGGGCTTCGGCGTTCTTTCCGATCCTCGCCGAGCCGCTCGACGCCGTGACGCCGTTCCTCTTTGTCACGGCTGGCATGCTTGCGCTCTCCGCGGCCACCGTGCGCTTCGCTGGGCACACGTTCTACGGGAGTATCGTGGGCTTCACGATCTTGGCCATGGGTGCCGTGATCGTCCCGGTTGGGTTGCAGGAGTCGGTTCTCGCTTGGATCGGGGCCGCGCTGGTCGGCGTCGCGGTGATCCTTACGATCGTGCGCTTCAGTGCACGCGTGCCGGCCTTGGCGCCGTTGATCGTGGGCACACTTGCGGTGACGGAAGCGCTCGAGACAGCGCTGATCGGGCCATACCGCGGCGCACGAGTGGGTGGCCTGCTCGCTGCGGCGCTCATCGCTTGGCTCGCGCTCACCTGGTCCCGGGCGCTCAGTCGAGCCGATGGCGCCCGGGTCGGCGGCGAGGCCGCCGGTTGACCTACCCCAGCCGGATCGACTACTGTTGGCGCCACAAACAGCTCATCGAGACCGGTCGAGGGACAGGCCCTTAGACGCCGGGGCAACCTGCGGAATGTGGCAATTCCGCAAGGTGCCAACTCCTACGATGGACGAGAGTCCATTGGAAGATGAGTCGCCCGCTTCGCGAACGCGTAGCCGCCGAGCTTCGAGGGCGTCGATCTCCAGGAGTCCGATGGAATATCTCGGTCTGGAGGATCGACATGACGCACGCAGCCCTCGCCCGCGGCCCCGCGGGTCACGTTGAAGCATACTGTTCGACCGGCACGTCGCCGGGCTTCTCCGGTCGCACACGCCATCGCATCGAGCTGGACCATCACGCGACCCAGGCCATCGAGGTCTCGTACGAGGTGCATGGCCCCGCGCACGCGCCGGCGCTCGTCGTTCTCGGAGGCATTTCCGCGGGTCGGCATCTCGCTCCGACGGTCGCTGACCCTTCGCCCGGCTGGTGGCCCGGAGTAGTTGAGCTCGGGCGGGCGCTCGACCCGACCCGCCATCGGCTCATCGGCGTCGACTACCTAGCGGGTCCCAGCTCGACCTTTCGCACGACGGCGCCTGTGACCACGCACGACCAGGCTCGCGCGATCGCCGCGGTGCTCGACGCTCTGGGTGTTCCTTCCGTCACGTTGGTGGGCTCGTCCTACGGCGGTATGGTCGCTCTCGCTTTTGCGGAACTCTTCGCCAGCAGGGTGTCCGGGCTGGTGTTGCTGTGTGCGGCGCACCGCACGCACCCGATGGCAACGGCCTGGCGGTCGATCCAGCGCTCGGTCGTGCGACTCGGCGAAGAACGTGGAGCTCCGGCAGAGGGGCTCGCGCTCGCCCGCGCGTTGGCGATGACCACCTACCGAAGCGCCGACGAGTTCGAACGACGCTTCGACTATAGACCCGACATGGACAGCCTCGACCTCGCCAGCCTCGACGCCAACGGCGGAGCGGTGCGCTTCCCGGTTCAGGACTACCTCGAGGCGCGCGGCGGAGCGTTCGCGAGCGTCTTCGATGCGGCGAGCTTCTTGAGCCTGTCGACATCGATCGACATCCACTGCGTCGATCCCGGGCTCGTGGAGAGCCGGACCACTTTGGTTTCGTTCGACACCGACGCGCTCGTCCCCCCGTGGCTCGTCGAGGAGCTCGCCCAGGGCGCTCCGGGCGTCTGCGAGCACGTAACGCTGTCCTCGCCTTTCGGCCACGATGCGTTCCTCAAGGAGCCCGAGCGCGTCTCGTCCGTATTCGAAGTTTCTGAACGGGCACAGCGACGTGGTCGGCGGAGCGGTCGTCTCGAAGGGGCCTGAGCTGCTCGAGCGGATCGCATGGTGGGCGAACTGCCTGGGTGTCACCGGGGCCCCGTTCGATTCCTATCTGACACTCCGAGGCGTTCGTACGCTCCAGGCACGGTCGCGCGTCCACGAGGAGAATGCGCTCGCGGTTGTGGAAGCGCTCAACGGACACACCGCCGTGAAGGCGCTCTATCACCCGAGTCTACCCGGCCATCCCGGACACGAGGTCGCGGCTCGCCAGCAGCTCGGGTGGGGGAGCCTCGTCAGCTTCGAGCTCCACGGCGGCCGGGCGGGGGTAGATGCCTTCCTGGACGGGCTGGAGCACCATACGCTTGCGGAATCACTGGGAGGTGTGGAGAGCCTCATCGCGCACCCCGCGACGATGACGCACGCGTCGATGGACGAGGACGCGCGCGCGATTGCGGGCATCAGCGAGGGGCTGCTGCGTCTCTCTGTCGGTATCGAGGATGCCACCGACCTCGTCGCGGACTTGCGAGCTGCGCTTGCCCGAGCACAGGAGGTCGCGTGCGCTGCGGTGTGATCGCGTGTGGCGTACCGAGGTCGCTCCCGGTTGTGGTGCTCAAGTTCGGCTCCTCCGTGCTCGCCCGGCCCGACGGCTACCGCCGAGCAGCCGACGAGGTCGCGCGAGAGGTGGCGAAGGGACATAGGGTGGTGGCCGTGGTGTCCGCGATGGGCAGCACCACCGATCGTCTTATCGAGGCCGCGCGATCCCTCGCACCGACGCCGCCCGAAGCGTTGCTCGGACTGTTGCTGGCGACGGGTGAGGATGCCTCGGTCGCGCTGTTGAGCATCGCCTTGACGAGTGCGGGCGTGAACGTGGTGTCCTTGCCCACCGAGCAGTTTCGTCTCCGGACGCATGGAGCGTTGAGCGACGCGGATCCCGTCGAAGTCGACACGAGCACGTTGGCGGCGGCTCTCGGCACGCACGACGCGGTGGTGCTTCCGGGCTTCGTGGGTCGGGACGCCTCCGGCGCCCCGTCGCTGCTGGGGCGCGGAGGTTCCGACCTAACCGCGCTTTTTCTCGCCGACGCGCTGGACGCCGCCGAAGTGCGGTTGGTGAAGGATGTCGATGGTGTGTACTCAGAAGACCCAAAGTCCGCCGAGCGGGCGGTCGCCCTCACCCACGCGACTTGGGACGAAGTGCGGCGCATCGGCGGTGGCGTCGTACAGGAGAAGGCGATCGCGTACGCTGAGCGGCGGGGTCGCGGCTTCCGTGTATCGTCTGTCGGCGGACAGGGGACTTGGGTCGGTCCAAGGGCTGCGGCGGCGCCGGCAGCTTCAACTGAGCCTCCTGCACCTGATCGAGCATTCCCGGTGCCGTTGCCGCGACCCACGCCACGAACTCGGGCGAAGAAACTATGCGTTCCACGTCCGCGGCGCTGAACTCCAGATCGGCGCTGCGGTTGTCACAGCAGGGGCGCTGGGTTAACTGCCTCTGGGCCTACGGCATTCAGAGTACGACAGGATCAATGAAGCCGTTGGCGGCCGCCGGGTCGTCGATATACATGCGCATCAGGTCCCCCTTCGTCTGGCTCCGCTGCCATGCACCGCCGAACGCCCACATCAGCTTGTCCGTGGATGAGTTGGTCCCCAGGCTGGTATCGGAAGCCTCAACCTCGAGCTTTCCGTTGATCCAAAGGCGAATATGGCCGCGACCCGTGATCGTGTCTCGGTAGAACCAGGTCTCGAATTCCACCCACGTGTCCGCCTGCATGACGAATTCAGGCCATGACGGCCCGTTGGGCGGAGGACCGATGCCCTCCAGCCAGCCCGTGTTCGCGTCAGCAAACACCACCACGCCTAATGCCGGACCACCGAAGTCGGTCCCGATCCCCATGTGCAGCCAACTCGGTGCGCTGCCTGTAATCGCGTCCCGATTGAGTAAGAGCTTGATCTGAGCTCCTCCGGGCCTGTTCGACGCGTCAAGCGTTGCCTGGTCCACTTGCACGTACCAGCGTTGGTAGAGCCCAGTTGGTTCGAGCGGCGGCTGAGTCGGCGATGAGTAGTGGTAGTCGAGTCCCCACAACCCCGCACCAGAGGTGGTGGTAGCCAACGCCGACATTGAGCCGGACACTGAAACACCATAGTTGCCGATGGTGACGAACCCACCCTCTGTCTGTGCCTTGATGAACCCTCCTTCCGTGCCGTCCTCGAAATCGTGCGTGACGTACGTGACCGTCGGGGCCGGTAGGAACTCGAAGGCCCCACCGCCGGGCAGGACATTTGTCAGGGTGCCCACATCCACTCCCTGCGTGACTGTCACATCGGTCTCGCCAACCGCGTGAGGTGGGACCACAACACTGAGCTGGTAGCCACTGACGAAGGTGGTAGACGTCGCATTGGTGCCGCCGAATGCCACCACGGGGTTCTGCGCCGCGTCGAATCCAGCTCCGTTCACAAACAGCACGGTACCGCCCGCGGTCGATGCAACGTCTCTCGATAGGCTGGTTATCGCCAACCGACCAGCAGCCGGCGGAGGTGCGCCGCTGGTGAGTTCGATCTCGAAGCTCGTCGTACCAGCTGCCGTGGGCGTGCCGCTGATCTCGCCCGTGGCCGCGTTCAACATGAGGCCGGCGGGCAGTGTGGACCCGTTAGCCAGCGTCCAGGTGTAGATGCCCTCACCGCCTGCGGCGGCCAACGTCTGGCTGTAGACCGCGCCAACCGTACCGATCGATATCGGGGAGCGGGTCGTGATCTCTAGGGGTGACAGTATCGTGATTTCCAGAGTGACGCGGGCAATCATGGTTCGCTCCGCTTGTGCCTCTACCGACAGTGGGCTGAGGAGCAGGAGCGCTATGACCACTATGAGGTTGAGCGATGGCGCATTGATGGGCGTAGTCATTTCATACCTTACCTGGCCTCTAGAGCCGCTTAGAGGGGCTCATGTGGATAAGGGTTACTTGCTTACGGCGTAGATCCCTCGTGGTTTCTTGAAGCGTAGGGAGGTCTGAACGTCCTTGGCTTCCTGTGGCGAGACGAGGACGGCCATAGGCCTCCCCCATCGGGTCACCACGACCCGGAGATTCTCTTCTCTCACCCGCTTACAGAGCGAGGAAAAGTCCGCTCGAGCCTCGCTGAGGGTGAGCTCCACATCGTTTGAAGGTTGATCCATGAGGTGCACGGGAAAAAGAAAGTTGTACAAAATAGTAACGACACCAGAATGGGGGCGTCAACGGGGGCCTTCCGCGCGCGAGGGACGAATATATATTCTTCTAGTATGCATGATATTGCGATTCGGAGAATGAGGCCCCAAGCGGGGCACCGGCCGACGAACCGGCACAACGCACCCTCGAGGCACAAGCCGAAGCGCGTCGTCCTGAAGCTGGGGAGTCGCACCCTCACGGCGGGCGGCGGCGAGCTGTGCGCCGACACGCTCGCCCGAGTGGCGTCCTCGGTCACCGACGCGACGGACACCGAAGTCGTCATCGTTTCGAGCGGTGCGGTTGCGGCCGGCTTTCGCGTGCTCGGATTCGACGCACCGCCCGAGGCGGTACGGGACCGTCAGGCCGCGGCGGCGGTGGGGCAGACCCGGCTCATGAGCATGTGGGAAGCAGTCTTCAGGGACCGAGGTCGCGACGTCGCGCAGCTCCTGCTCACCAACGATTGTCTCGCGGATCGTCGCCGCTACGTCACCGTCCGAGACGCCTTCACGGCGCTGCTCGATCGCGGAGTCATCCCGATCGTGAACGAGAACGACACAGTGAGCGTGGCCGAAATCATGGTCGGTGACAACGACAACCTCGCGGCCATCACGGCAGCTCTGGTGGACGCGGATCTTCTTGTGCTCCTGACGGACGTCGCGGGTGTATTCCCCCGCGACCCGAGGCTCCACCCCGACCTGCAGCCGATTCCTTTCGCACGCAGTGCGGCGGAGTTGAAAGAGCTCTGCTTCAAGAAGGCGTCTCGCGGGTCGATCGGGGGAATGGTCACCAAGCTCGAGGCCGCGGAGAGGGCGGGCAGGTACGGGATCCCGACCGTTATCGCCTCCGGTACGAATGGGGACACGATCGCGGCGGTTCTTCACGGCGACGAGGTCGGCACCTACATCGCCCCCGCAGCCGAGCCGCTCCGGGCACGCCAGCACTGGATGGCCGTGCAGCGTCGACTCGAAGGCGGCTTGGTGGTCGATGACGGTGCCGTGTCTGCCATCCGTGGGCGGGCGAGCCTCCTGCCCCGTGGCATCGTCGAGGTCGTGGGCCGCTTCCGGAAGGGAGATCTGGTCTCGGTGGTCGATCGTGCGGGGGTGGAGCGGGCGCGCGGTATCGTCCGCTTCGACGACCGAGACGTCGAGCGCATCCGCGGGCTGCACAGCAGGGACCTCGAGCGAGCGCTTGGAAGAGAGGTCGGCGCCGTAGTCATGCGAAGCGATCGCATGTTCATCATCGACGACGAGAAGGGTTAGTGGCGGTCTCGGCGGCTACCTCGGTCGAGCTGCTGATCCCGGACCTGGCGCGCAGGGCCCGCGCGGCCAGCCGGGAGCTGGCGACGACCTCGGGCGAGCAGCGCCGCGTGGCGCTCGAGGCCATGGCGGACGCCTTGGCTGCCGCGGCCGATCAGATCGTGGCAGCCAACGCGTTGGACCTCGCGGCCGCCGACGCGGCTGGGGTCAGCTCCGCGATGCGTGACCGCCTGGTCATGGACCATGACGGTGTCGCTAGGCTGACAGACGCGGTGCGGGAGATCGCGGATCAGCCGGACCCGCTCGGCGAGGTCACCGACGAGCTCGTGCGACCCAACGGACTCGCCGTGAGCCGCGTGCGCATCCCCCTGGGGGTCGTGGCCATGATCTACGAGAGCCGGCCCAACGTTACGGCGGACGCCGCGGCGCTCTGTCTGAAGGCCGGTAACGCCTCCATCCTCCGTGGCGGCAAGGAGGCTCTCCACTCGAATCGTGCGATCGCCGAAGCCCTTCGCGCCGGGCTCGACACGACCGACGTCCCGGCCGACGTGATCCAGCTCATCCCCGTAGCGGATCGCGCCGCGGTCGACATTCTACTCGAGCAGGATCAGTACATCGATCTCGTGATCCCGCGCGGCGGCGAGGGGCTGATCCGTACAGTGACGGAGAAGAGCCGAATTCCGGTGCTTCAGCACTACAAGGGCGTGTGCCACGTCTACGTCGACGCTTCGGCCGACGCGCGGATGGCGACCAGTATCGTGAGCAATGCCAAGGTGCAACGTCCCGGCGTGTGCAACGCTCTCGAGACCCTCCTGGTCCATCAGACGGCCGCTCCGGACCTCCTACCCGGCATCGCCGAGGCGCTGACGGACTCTGGGGTGGAACTACGCGGGTGCGAGCGCACTCGAGAGCTGCTCGGTGACGTCGTGGTGCCGGCGAGCGAGGCGGACTGGGACGCGGAGTACCTGGACCTGATCCTCGCTGTGCGCATCGTGGACGACCTGGCTGCGGCGATCGAGCACATCGACAATCACGGCTCGTCCCACACCGAAGCGATCGTGACGTCGGATGATGCCGCGGCGCAAGCGTTCGTGTCGGCGGTTCAGGCGGGCACGGTGCTCGTCAACGCGAGCACACGCTTTGCCGACGGAGGTGAGTTGGGGCTCGGCGCCGAGATCGGGATCTCCACGTCGAAGCTGCACGCGTTTGGACCGATGGGTGCCCGTGAACTGACAACCCGGAAGTTCGTCGTAAGGGGCACGGGTCAAATCCGAAGCTGAGCGGAGTCGGCGGTCCTGGCTCGGGGCGTCAGTTCCCAGCGTACTGCTCGCGCAGCTTCGACTTTTGCACTTTCCCCGTCGCGCCCATCGGCAGCTCATCCACGAAGATGACCTCGTCGGGGAGCTGCCACTTTGCAAGCGTAGCGGCAAGGTGCTCGAGCACGCTCTCCTTGCTCGGATTCGAGCCGGGCGCGGCCACGGCGATCATGATTGGGCGCTCATCCCACTTTTCATCCGGGATGCCGATGACGGCGGCCATCACGATGTCCTCGTGATCCATCGCTGTGTTCTCGACGTCGATCGAGCTGATCCACTCGCCCCCGGATTTGATGAGGTCCTTGCTCCGGTCGGTGATGTGGATGTAGCACTGTGAGTCGATCGTAGCGACGTCGCCCGTGGGGAACCAGCCGTCCTCCGTGAGCCGCGACTCGTCGTCCTTGAAGTAGCTGTGGATCACCCACGGGCCGCGGACCTGAAGCTCTCCGAATGCGATGCCGTCGTGCGGGAGACGATTTCCTTCCTCGTCCACGATGCGGATCTCGATCCCAAACGGCGGACGGCCTTGCTTGGTCTGGAAGAGCCTGCGCTCCTCGAGCGGCAGCTCGCGATGTTCCGGCATGAGCGTGTTGATGGAGCCGAGCGGGCTCGTCTCGGTCATGCCCCAGGCGTGACGGAATTCGATTCCGAACTCCTCCTCGAGTGCGGCACAGAGCGACGGGGGTGGGGCCGTGCCTCCCATGACCGCCATGGTCAGCGAAGGCGGCCGGTTCCCATGGTCACGCCAGTATTGCACGAGCGGGATGAAAACGGATGGCACGCCGGCGCAGTAGTTCACGCTCTCGGTCGTCATGAGCTCGGTGAGCGCTTCAGGGTCGTACCGCGGCCCCGGGAAGACCACCTTGGCGCCGGTCAGGGGCGCCGCATAGGCGAGCCCCCACGAACACGCGTGGAAAAGCGGCACGATCGGTAGCACGCACGTGCTCGGACGCATGTCGAAGACGTCGGGCATCGCGACCCCGTACGCGTGAAGGACCGTCGAACGGTGACTGTACAGCGCGCCCTTCGGATGGCCGGTCGTGCCCGACGTGTAACAGAGTGCCGCTGCGTCGTTCTCGTCCAGGACCGGCCACTCGTACTCACCGTCGGGTTCGGCGATGAAGTCCTCGTACGCGACCGCATTCACGAGCGTGGTCTCCGGCATGTGCTCCGAGTCGGTGAGCACGACGTACCGCTCGACACCCGGGAGCTTGTCGGCGACGGCTTCGGCGAGCGGCACGAAGGTCAGGTCGAGGAAGAGGATCCGGTCTTCCGCGTGGTTCACGATGTAGACGAGCTCCGTGGCGTGCAGACGCGGGTTGAGTGTGTGGCATACCGCGCCCATGCCGGAGATTCCGTAATAGAGCTCCAGGTGCCGATACGTATTCCAGGCCAACGTCCCGATCCGGTCTCCAGCGGAGATGCCGTGCGCCTCGAGTGCCTGGGCGAGTTGGCGAGACCGGTTCCGGGCGTCCAGCCAGCTATATCGGTGAATCGGCCCTTCGACCGTGCGCGAGACTATTTCCTGGCTGCCGTAGACCCGACCCGCGTGCTCGATGAGGGACGAGATGAGAAGAGGGGTCTGCATCATTCGGCCGCGCATGCTCATCTCCGGTCGGTCGGGGCGCCATATCGGGGCTGGCAACGTACGAGAGTGGGGGACGTGCTGCCTAGTTCCTACCGTCGGATGCCTGCCGCGGTGTTCGGCGCCCCCTGGACGGAACCCTGCCGCTCCAGCACCCGTTGGGTCGGGTACACTTCGTTCAGCGTCATGCCGTCGTAGAGGCGACCGTCCTTCATCACATACTGGATGTCGGTCGTGTTGCGCAGGTCGTCCAACGGGTTGGAGTTGAGGATCACGATGTCGGCGAACTTGCCTTCCTCGATGCTTCCCAACTGGTCGCCGAAGCCGATCGCCTCGGCGCCGAGGATCGTGGCGGCCCTGAGCACGTCGTGTGGCTCGGCTCCGCCCGAGCCCATGGCACGTAGCTCCCAGTGGTATCCGAGACCCTGCAACTGACCGTGGCTACCCACACCCATGCGGGCCTCACCCTCGAGCATCTTCTTCACGAACTCGGCATGCTTTGGGAAGACGTACTCCTCCTCGAGGAACCAACCAGCCTGGCCGGGTGAGCCACCCGCGCCGGGTCCGCGACGCCGCGTCCGAGTATCGATGTTCTCCTCGGGGGTGAACATCCTCAGCTTCGGGTCGTCGTGAACGTTCTCGGTCGCGTAGAAGTAGTTCTCCCCGAACGGCCCTCCATACGATACGAGCAGCGTGGGTGTGTTGGTGGTCCCTGACGTCTTGAAGAGCTCGACCACGTCGCTGTAGATCGGCGCGATGGGCAGGGCGTGCTCGATGCCCGGATAGCCGTCGATCGCGTGTGTCATGTCCAGCTTGAAGTCGAGACCGCCCTCGGTGGTCGGCATGATCTCGAGCTCGAGCGCGGCCGCGATGATCCACTGTCGCTGCTGGCGATTCCCCGACATGTACATCTTGAGCGTCTTGGTATCGAAGTACTTGGCGTACCGCCGGAGCACCGTTTTCGCATGGTCGGCGCTCTGGATGTTCTCGCCGATGAAGACGCCCGGGCCCGTGGAGTACACGCGCGGCCCGATCATCCCACCGGTCTCGACCCGATCGGTGTAGCTGAGGACGTCGGTGAACGCCGTCTGCGGGTCCCGCGTGGTCGTGACACCGTAGGAGAGCGTGGTCAGATACTGCCACACCTCCTCCGGATGGATCTCGGGAATCAGCCACATCGAGTGGTAGTGGACGTCGACGAAGCCGGGCAGGAGCGTCTTGCCCGAGACGTCGATGATCTCGGCATCTTCGGGGATCTCTACCGAGTCCGGCGGCCCCACCGCGGTGATCTTGTTGTCGACCACCACGATGACGCCGCTCTCGATGATGAGCGGCGCTCCCGGCGCTCCCGTCGTGTCGTCGGGCGTCTCCGCCATCGTGATGATGCGTCCGCCGCGCAGCACGACCGTGCCCCTGGGGATGTCTCGAGGCAACATCACCTCGATTTTCTGTTCGACGGCCTCGTATGTGTCGGTCGAGTCGTTGAGCAGCTCCTCGTCGCCGTCACGAATCCGTGCGGCACGGGCCGCGACCTTCTCGGCCGCGTCACGGATCGAGTCTGCGCGTGCCATCAGCGAGTCTGCTTCGACCTGCACCGAGTCTGCCGCAAGCCGGATGATCTCGGCGCTGAGCTCCTCTGGAACGTCCTCGTCATCCGTGTCGAGGCTGTCGGCTTCGGCGCGCTTTTCCTGCAGCGAGTCCGTGACAGCCATCGCGCGGGCACGCAGCAACGCTCGCGTGTGGCCAATCTGTTCTTCCGCTTCCTCTTCGGCCTCGACCTCGGCGAGATCGTACGTGAAGAGCACGTTGCCCATCGCCCAGTGGACGGCCGAACCGTCCGGCGCCCAGGACGGGAACTCACCGCCCACGTCGGTCAGCTTCCGGACCGGCACGGGGGCGCCTTCCTCGTTTGCCGCCATCACCGTGAGCGGAGGCCCGCCGGAGCCTTCGACGAGGTCGACGATATAGATGTCGCTCCCGATCTGTGCGAAGGCTCGGTCGCCCGCCGGCGAGAGCATGACCAGCCCGGCCGGTGGCGGATCGCCAGGTTCTGCGCTGGGGTCAGGGTCGGTCGGGTCGGGTGCCTTCCGCCACGGGAAAACGCGGCGTGGAAGGAACTCCCACTCGTCCGGATGCGGGTTGGCGAGGCCGCCCCGCGGGGGCGGTCCACGAACGATGAGATGCTGCTTCACGTCCGTCCCGTCCCAGCGGAACGATACGAGGCCCTCCACGGGGCTGTATGCGTAGATGCGATCCGGCTCGTCGTTCACGAAGTGCGCGACGTCCCGGAACCCGGTCGGAGAGATCACCGTGGCCTCGCCGCCGTTGCTCGACACCCAGACGAACTCACCTCCGATCGGTCCGAAGAAGACTCCGGACGCGTCCTTCAACTGACGTGCCGCAGCCCGAGACGCGACGATCCGCTCGCCGTCGGGTGACCAGGCGACGTTGGAGTACAGAGCCGCAGTGCTCGTGAGTTGCGTCGGCGCACCTCCGCCGGCCGGCACCTTCACGATATGACCACCATCGGTGTCGTCCCAGGAGACGTAAGCGATCCACTGCCCGTCGGGCGACCACTGAGGGTGGAACTCACCGACGCCCGCGTCGGTCAACCTGCGTGCCTCGCCGTCGGGCATGTCCTTCACCCACAGGCGGTCGAACGCGGTGAAGGCGACCTGGCTCCCGTCCGGGGAAGCGACCGGGCTCCGGATCTGGCTAGCGGTCACCATCTCGGTCGTGTCGATCTGGTAGGCGAACTTCACCTCGGGGCCGATCCCGAGCTCCACCGGAACCTCGAACGGAATTTCGGTCGCTTCTCCACCAGCCATCGGGATGTCCCAGATCTTTCCGCCATACGAGGCGATGATGGAGGCTCCGTCCGGCGTGAACGCGTATCCCGGAAGGAGGTCGAGCGGAGCACGCGACTCCTGCTCGTCCCTCTGCACCGGGTAGGCGAGCCAGGACTCCTCGCCGGTCTCGAGGTCGCGCTTGCGCAGACCGGTCTCGCTGTCTTCGCGCGTGCCGTACACCAGCCAACGCCCGTCCGGCGAAATCGCGGGTCGGAACGCCGAGCCGTAACGGTTGCTCATGAGCGTCGACGTCGCGGTCTCACGATCGTACCGGTACAACTGGTACCTCGGCAGGCGTGCGTTGTACTGCCAGTCGCCGGTCCCACCCGCGTACCAGAGGTAGCGGCCGTCCGGGCTCAGCGCCGCCCCGATCGACTTGCGCGTCGGCGGGATGCCCGAGATCGGAAGCGGAGAGCGCTGCTCCGCGTGGTACATCTGCAGCTGAGCGGCACCGCCCAAGCCCCTCGAGCGGCTCACTACGATGTACTGCCCGTCGGGCGTCCACTCGGGCGACAGGTACAGCGATGTGTTCCCGCGCGTGACCTGCGTGGTGTCGGTGTGGTCGAGCCTCATGGTCCAGAGGTTGTCGCCGCCGCTCTTGTCCGAGATGAAGGCCACAGACTCTCCGTCCGGGCTGAAGCGCGGCTGCACGTCGAACGACATTCCGGTGAGCAGCGGAGACGCCGTTCCCCCGGTGATGGGCATGGTGTAGAGTTCACCGAGGAGGTCGAAAACGATCGTCTGACCGTCCGGGCTCACGTCCAGCGAAATCCAAGTGCCCTCGGTGGCGGTGAATTCCGCGGTGCGGGCGGCCTCGAGCGAAAGCGGGGGGTCGTCATCGTCATCGGAGTCGCCGCGGCCACCGCGTCCTTGTGCTTCGAGGGGAACCGCCGCCGCCGCGAACGCCACGAGAGCCCATGCGGCGCGACCGAACCACCTGGTGCGCGCGCTCATCGTGCACCTCCCCGGATGCCGGCTTGCACGTCCGGCGCGGTGTTCCTCCACGGTTCGTCCGGAGCGGGGCGTTGCCTCGGCCACACCTCGTCCAGCGTATCGCCGTCGTACAGTCTGCCGTTCATCATCACCTGATCGATCGTGTTCGAGTTGCGGATGTCGTCGAGTGGGTTGGCGTCGAGGATCACGAGGTCGGCGAGCTTGCCGACTTCGATCGATCCCACGTCGCGGCCCAGGCCGAGCGCTTCCGCCCCCATGATCGTCGCGGCGCGAAGCGCGTCGTGCTCGTCCATGCCGCCGCTCTGCAGCGTCCACAGCTCCCAGTGGTAACCGAGGCCCTGAAGCTGTCCGTGGCTGCCGATGCCCGTGCGGCCGCCGCCCTCGACCAGGTCGGCGAGCCAGGCGCTGTGCTTCTTGAAGGCGTACTCCTCCTCCATGAACCACGCGCCGGGTCCCGGGCCGGTGGTCTGGAGGCGGCGCGCCTTGAAGTCGATCTCGCGCTTGGGCGTGAAGTGGTTCAGCTTCTCGTCGCCGACCACGTTCTCGTGCGTGTAGTAGTAGTTCTCCGCCCACGGGCCGCCATACGACACGAGCAAGGTGGGGGTGTTGGTGGTGCCGGACGTCACGAACAGCTCGACGACGTCGTTGTAGGCGGGCACGATGGGCATCGTGTGCTCGATACCGGGATACCCGTCCATGGCGTGCGTCATGTTGAGCCGATAGTCGAGTCCGCCCTCGGTGGTCGGCATGAGCTGGAGCTCGCGCGCCGCCATGATGAGCCACTGCCGCTGTCGGCGGTTGCCCGACATGTACATCTTGAACGTCTTGGTGTCGTAGTAATCGCTGTACTTCCGCAGTACGGTCAGGGCGTGCTCGTAGCTTCGGATCGCGTCGCCCGAGAATACTCCTGGGCCGGTCGAGTAGACGCGGGGGCCGACCATCCTCCCGGCCCTCACCATGTCCTCGTACGAGAGCACGTCTGTCGAGGCCGTCTGCGGATCGCGGGTCGTGGTGACTCCGTAGGCGAGGTTCGCCTGATAGATCCACGGTCTGGCCCAGTGGAAGCCCCACAGGTTCCACATGTGCGCGTGCGTGTCCACGAAGCCCGGCAGGATCGTCTTGCCGCTCACGTCGATGACCTGCGCGCCCTCGGGTACCGTGCCCGGTCCCGAAGAGACCGAAGCGATGCGGTTGTTCGTGATGACGATGTCGGCGTTCTCGATGATCTCGTCACCGTTCATGGTGATCGCGCGCGCGCCGCGCAGCACGACGGTGCCTTGCGGGATATCCCGCTCCGCGGTCACCTCGATCCGCTGTTCGTCCGCGGTGTAGCCCGCGTCGCCGGCGGCGGCGTCGAGATCGTACGAGAGGAAGGCGTTCCCGATCGACCAGTGGACGGAGCGCCCGTCCGCGCTCCATGTCGGGAACTCGGCGCCGAGCTCGTTGAGCTTCGACACCGGAACCGCGGCCGAGTCGGGCTTCGATACCTGGACCGTGGGTACGGTGGCGCCGAGCTGGGGGACCGTGACCGTATACACGTCCGAGCCGATCTGGGCGAGCGCCAGATCACCTTGAGGTGCCATCAGGATGAGCCCAGCGGAACGCTCCGGAATCAGCTCCCGGGCTTCGCCGTCTTCGTCGAACTGCTGGGGCATCACCAGGTCAGAGGTCGCGGACATCTGGTAACCATCCGCGACTCCGCCCGCGGAGACGTCGATCCGTGCCGTGACGCGGAGGTGCTGCCTCACATCGGTATTGTCCCACCGCGTCGAGACGAGCGCGAGCGTGCGTGGGCGGGCGGTCGCTGAACCCGGAACCGGGTCGGCCTGGGCGAAGCCGTACGAATAGATGCGATCGGGATCCGACGTGAAGTGCGGGCGCTGGCGACCGGCGGTCGGCCCGATGACGGTGATGTCGCCGCCCCCGGCTGGGACCCAGACGAACTCGGAGTCGAGACCCAGCCCGATGAACGGATCGATCGCCTCCTGCACGTTCCGGCGCGACGAACGGACCGCCACGATGCGACCACCGTCCGGGGACCACGCGAGCTGCTGGTAGTACGCCGGCGCGGTCGTGACCGTGGTCGGCGAGCCGCCGTTGGCCGAGATCCGCTTGATGTGGCCCTCACCCGCGTCGTCGTCCCATGTGACGTATGCGATCGAGCTCCCATCGGGAGACCAGATCGGCTGGAACTCACCGATTTCCTCGTTGGTGAGCTTCTCCGGCTCACCGTCTGGGAGCGTCGCGGTATACAGACGATCGAGCGCTGTGAAGACGATCCGGCTCCCGTCCGGAGATGGCTGAGCGTTGCGGATCTGCTTGACGATGAAGGTCGGCGTGTCCTCGATCGGGTACTCGAAGCGGACCTCGGGCCCGACCGCGACGCGCGCGTTCACGGTGAACGGGATCTCGGTCGGATCCGAGCCGTCCACGGGCACGGACCAGATACCGCCGCCGTACGAGATGATCAGCGCGTCCGATTCGGGCGTAAACGAGTATCCCGGCAGCACGTCCATGTTCGCGGTCGACTCCTGGTCATCGCGCTGAACCGGGTGCGCGAGCCAGTGTTCCTCCCCGGAGTCCAATTCGCGCAACCGGATGCCGGTCTCCGCGTCGTGTCGGCTGCCGTACGCGAGCCACTTTCCGTCGGGCGACAGCGTGGGGCGGAAGGCGGAACCGTAGCGGTTGCTCATCGGCGTGCGGGTGCCGGTCTGGCGATCGTAGACCCAGATCTGATACTGCGGGAAAATCGCGTTGTACGACCATGTGCCGTTGCGTTGGGAGTGCCACACGTAGCGGCCCTCGGAGTCGATCGCGGGGCCCATGAGGCGCATCGCGCGGCTGCCGCCGACCATCTCGAGGCCCGTGCCACCGTCCACGTGGTACAGCCACAGCTTCTCGAGGCCCGCGCGCGGCGGCGCCCGCGCGACCACGACGTAGTCGCCGTCCGGCGTCCACTCGGGGGAGAGGAAGCGGCTGCCAACGCCCTTGCTGAGCTGCGTCGCTTCGCCGCCCGCCACAGGCATGAGCCAGAGGTTGTTGTCACCACTCCGGTCGGACACGAACACGATCCGCTCGCCGTCGGGACTGAAGCGCGGCTGCATATCGTGTCCCAATCCTTCGGTCAGGCGCGTTGCCGTGCCGCCCGAGATGGGCATCGAGTAGAGGTCGCCGAGCAGGTCGAAGACGATCGTCTGACCGTCGGGGCTCACGTCCAGGGAGATCCAGGTCCCCTCATTAGTAGTGAACTCCGCCCACCGGGCGGGCTCGAGCGGAAGGCCTCGATCGGGGTCGAGATCGGCCTCCTGTGCGAGCGACGTGAGCGGTGCCAGAAGGGGCAGGGCGGCCCGCACGAGGCCGCGAGACAGAAAGCGCATGCGCCGACTCCGAGAACAGCCGTGATTGGCTTACGAGAAACAGTCCCTACGGATGGACACAGATGTTAGTGTCCCGGGTTGCACGAGGCCATGATCCTTTACGTTCACACCATGACAGAACCGAACCTACTGCTGGAAGAGATGACGTGGCCCGAGGTGGGCCAGGCGCTGGAAGCGGGTTTCACTACCGTCGTGGTCGCTGTCGGCGCCACAGAACAGCACGGGCCGCACCTACCTCTACTCGTTGATGCCGCGCGTGGGGACCGGCTCGGACTCGAGGTCGCTCGGCGACTCGGTCATGCGCTCGTCGCGCCGACGATTCGCGTGGGTTGTTCCGAACACCACATGGGTTTTCCGGGCACGCTATCACTGCGGCGGCAAACGCTGGAAGCCCTGTGCATGGACTATACGGTGAGCTTGTCACGCCACGGATTCCGGCGTGTGTGCTTCGTGCCATCCCACGGAGGAAACTTCGCGCCGCTCGCCGAAATGCTCGACGATCTGCGCAGCGCGGTCGCGCCAGACTGCGCCGTAGACGCCTATTCTGACCTGTTGGGCTTCATGACCTTCTGGAAGAACGCCGTCGCGATCGAGGCTCCCGGGTTGGAGGGCAGGGTCGGGGGCCACGCAGATATCTCGGAGTCCTCTGAAATGCTGTGCATCCGTCCTGACCTGGTCCGCGAGGGCCGGGCGGAACGCGGCCTCGTCCAGGACTTCGATGAAGGACTCGCCGAGAGGATCTTCCGCGATGGCTTCCGAACCGTGACCCCCAACGGGATTCTGGGCGACGCGCGAGGGATGAGCGTCGACATCGGTGAGCGGTGCATCGCGAACGTGGCGGACGGGATCGCCGATGCTCTGAGCGCGAGCGACTGAGTGGGGGAGACCCCGCTGCGCCTCGCGTTCTTTGTCTCTCCCCACGGCTACGGGCACGCCGCGCGTTCGTCGGCCGTGATGGCCGCGCTCCACCGGAGGACCGGCGCGGAGTTCGAGCTCTACACGACCGTGCCACGGTGGTTCTTCGACGAGTCGATCGGGGGGTTCTTCCGGTACCACGACGTCCTGTGCGACGTCGGCTTCGTGCAGGTATCGGCTCTACGCTACGACTTGGACAGGACGGTCGAAGCTCTGCGCCATCTGCTCCCCTTCGATCCGCTTGTGCTGGATGACCTCGCCGCCCGCGTGCTCGAAGCGGGGTGCACCGCGGTTCTGTGTGACATCGCTCCGCTCGGCATCGCGGTCGCGGAGCGCGCCGGTCTGCCGTCGGTGCTCATCGAGAGCTTTTCGTGGCAATGGCTGTACGAGCCGCTATACGAACGCGCTCCGGACCTCGAGCGATTCAGCGACGAGCTCGATCAGTGGTGGAGAAAAGCTACGTTGCACATCCAGACCGAGCCGCTCTGTTGGCGCGACGCCGCAGTGGAGACGCTGGTCGACCCGATCAGCCGAGCTCCCCGGCTCGAGCGCTGCGAGGTCAGGACTCAGCTCGATATCCCTCTCGATGCGCAGGTCGTCATGATCACCATGGGCGGCTATTGCGAAGGTATGCCCTTCCTGAAGCGGCTTCGAGCGATGTCCGACGTGGTCTTTGTCGTGACCGGGGCGAGCGAGACGACTCACGACGGCAACCTGAGACTGTTCGGCAGCCAAGCGCCTATCTTCATGCCCGACCTGTTGCGCGCCGCCGACGCGCTGGTCGCGAAGCTCGGGTACGGCATCACCGCGGAGGCCTGGCGCGAAGGGCTCCCGTACGCCTTCGTGAGCCGCCGCGATTTTCGGGAAATGCCCCCGCTCGAGGCGTTTGTCCGACGTGAGCTGCTCGGCTTCGAGATACCTCCTGAGGACTTCACGGAGGGTGGTTGGATCGACCGGGTGCCGGAGCTGCTCAGCCTTCCGCGTCGACCGCGAGCAGGTGGTGGAGCCGATCGGGTGGCGAATGTCGTCTCGGCCCTCTTGGTCAGGGAGGGTGCTCGCGCGGGGAGTGTCGGGGCAGGAGGTTAGGCGCCATGGGCTGCTAGGGCGCTGTCCACACGAAGCGGTAGATTCTCCCGTCCTGGATGTTCGCGAACAGCGGCTCGTTGTCCGCGTCCAACCCGATCGCGATGAAGCCGGGTTCGCCGAGCACCAACCGTTCCCCGAGCCCCACCGAACCGTCATAGTCGATCGCCCAGACCTGGCCGGTCCCACGGTCGGCCATGATATAGCGCCCGAGTAGCTCGGGATTGCGCGTTCCTCTGTACACGAAGCCGCCTGCGATGCCCCGCGGCATCGTCGAGCCGCCGTACTCGAAGACCGGGCTGATCAGGCCGCTTGTGTCGCAGCCCGACGGCGGCGAGTAGCAGATGTTTGCTTCCATGACATTCCAACCGTAGTTGCCGCCTGCCGTCACGACGTTGACCTCGTCGAGACGCACAGCGCCGCGATCGGTGACCCAAACGCGGCCGGTCGTCGGATCGAACGCGAGGCCCGAGGGGTCTCGAAAGCCCCACGCGTAGACCTCCTCTCGCAGTCCTTCCGCATTGCCGACGAGCGGATTGTCCGGTGGAATCCCATACGGGAGCATACCGGACGTAGCACCTACATCGAGGCGGATCTCCGTCCGGTCCGCCGTCGCCCAAGGCGATGTACAAGAATCCGTCCGGCCCGAAGCGGAGAGGCCCACCCGGTCGAGCCCCGTGCGGTTGATCGATCTCGAGCAGCACCTCTTCCGACGCGGGGTCGACGAAGTCGAGCGTGCCCGGCTCGTTCAGGAAGCGCGATATCACGCTGCGACGGGGATTCGCGGCGATGTAGTGAACGTAGATCTCCCCGTTCGTCGCCCAATCGGGGTGGAAGACGAAGGAACGGAGTCCTCCGGCTTCCCCATCGTCCAAGACCCGGTCCCTCAGGTCGACGAATGCGAACGTTCCCTCGACCTGCAGGTCGTTGTCGAATTGGTGGATGTACCCCGAGCGCAACGCCACGTAGAGGCGCGGAAGGCCGGCCGGAGCCCCGCTCAGCGCCACCGGGGCCTCGAACGTCAGGTTCAGGAACGCGTTGGTCAGCTCGGTGCCGGCCCGGCGGCGATCTTCCTCCTCGGCCTGGGGAACAGCCGGGTCACTCCCGCACGCACTGAGGCACACTGCCGCGACCCATAGCCACGGCTCCGGAGGAAGCGACCTAGCTCGGCTATACCGCGAATGGAGCACCCCGTGTCGTTGCGGTTCAGCAAGAGAACGATCGGGGGCAGGGGCTGGTTCCCCGGTCAGGAACCGGGGGAGGCGTGGATGTCCGCCATGGCGACCCCGGCGCAGCGGCTCCCCCGATACCGGCACCACCCGCTCCGTGCACCCAACTGGTCGTCTACCTCCTGACCACCGGCAGCCTGCTCTGGGACGGGAAGCAACTGGGAAGGCGCAGTATGAAGGAGAACCGCGTACCCTGTCCGAGCTCGCTTTCCATGGTCAACTCGGAGTCCATCTTTTCGAGCAGGCGTTGCACTATGGAAAGGCCGAGCCCGCTTGGGGCAAAGAAGAACCCCTGCCGTCCAGGGGACTTCTGGAATGGCTGGAAGAGTCGGGCCCGCTGCTCAGGGGAGATTCCCCGGCCAGTATCGCGAACCGA